>NZ_JBEXET010000021.1:0-85021 GCF_040606415.1 Streptomyces sp. NPDC005423
CGAACATCCGGGCCGTGTCGACCGCCGAGGGGGTGCACCGGTGGGAGGCGCTCGACGCGTATCAGGGGGTCGGTCAGCTGGAGTCGCGGTGCACGACGGTGGCGCCGAGGAGTTCGTGTGTCTCCGGCGGCGCGGCGGGGTCGCGGACCGCGCGGTCGACCAGTGCGGCGAGGTCGCGGGCGGACGGCAGCTCGATGCGGACCGTGCTCAGGCGGGGCCGCAGTAATCGCCCCAGCATCAGATCGTCGGCGCCGATCACGGCCGTGTCGCCGGGGACGCCGATCCCCTGGTCCTGGAGCGTGCGCATGAGCAGCATGGCGTACTCGTCGTTGTACGCGAACACGGCGTCGAGGCCGAGTGCGGACCAGCGTTCGGCGAGTCGGGCGCCGGACTCCTCGCTGTAGGCGAGCGGCAGTTCGGCCACGGTGGCGTCGGTGTCGCGCAGGGCCCGGCGTACGCCCTCAAGGCGGGGCCGCGAGTAGGCCTCGAGGCCGGGCTCCTCGGGCACCACGACCCCGATCCGGCGCCTGCCGCGGGCGTACAGGTGGCGGCCCGCGCGGTGGCCGACGCTCTCGTGGTCCATGAGCAGGGCGTGCGCGCCCTCGACCCGCTCGGGGCCGAGGGTGAGGACGGCCCGGGCGCCGGAGCGCTTGAGGAGCGCGACGCCCTGCGGGCCGAGTCCGGCGCCGGGCACCAGGACGGCGACGGGGCGCAGTTCGGCCCAGGCGCGGGCGGCCTCGTCGCCGCGCGGTCCGACCGTGCCGTGCTGGACGACGGTGTAGTCGAGGCGGCCGAGCGCCCACTGGAGTTCGCTGATGAACTGGCTGTAGAGCGCGCCGACCGGGACGTTCGGGGCGGGCATCAGGACCATCCGGCTGTGCCCGGCGCGCAGACTGCGGGCGGCCGCGTGTGGCACGTACCCGAGTTCCTTGGCGGCGGCGTGGACCCGGCGGCGGGTGGGCTCGCTGATCCGGACGGCACTGGTGTTGTTGAGGACGTAGGAGACGGTCGCGCGCGAGACGCCGGCCAGTCGCGCCACATCCGCGCTCGTGGGGACGGAGAGCGGGCCGGGCGGTGGGACTGCGGGCGTATTCGGTATCTGCACCATGACGTACGGCATCTTGGCAGAAGCCGGGTCCCCGCAGTGCGGCGGGGGAACGGTCGTCACACACGCAGCATGACTCGATCTTTTACGAACATGTTCGCCACGAACTTGTTCGTAGCGAACATGTTCGCTACGGTGGAGCCATGACAGCACGCCCCGACACCCCGCGCAGCCGCCGTGAACGGCCCGCCAAGCCGGCCCTGAGCAGGGAGGCCATCGTCGCCGCCGCCGTGGCGGTACTGCGCGCCGAAGGTCTGCCGAAGGTGACCATGCGGCGCCTGGCCCAGGAACTCGACACCGGTCCGGCCTCGCTGTACGTCTACGTCCGCAACACCGCGGAGCTGCACGCGGCGGTCCTGGACGAGCTGCTGGGCACGATCGGACCCGCACCGGCCGGAGGCTCCTGGCGGGAGCGTCTGGAGGCAGTGCTCACCGCGTACACCACGATGCTCATGGAGCACCCGACCCTCGCCCGCTCCGCGCTGACGGCCTGGCCGAACGGCCCGCACTACCTGGATCTGATCGAGACCCTGCTGGCCCTGCTCGACGAGGGCGGCGTCCCGTCCGCGCAGGCCGCCTGGGGCGTGGACCTGCTGCTCCAGCACGCCACCGCGTCGGCCGCCGAACACGCGCCCGGGGGCGCTCCCCAGGAGGACTGGAACACCCTCGCCCGCGCCCTGCGCGAGGCGTCCGAGCGGACCCACCCGCACATCGCCGCCCGCGCCGGCGACCTGCTCTCGGGCGCCCCCCAAGCACGCAGGTCATGGAAGCTCCGGGCCCTGGTCGACGGGATCGCGCGGACCGCCGTACCCGGCCCGGCCGACCTCGCCGATCCGGACGACCCGGCCGCCGGCCGGACACCACTTCAAGGAGACCCCTCATGACCACTCACCACCCGATAGCCGTCGTGGGCGGCGGCCTCGGCGGGCTCACGCTCGCCCGCGTACTGCACGTGCACGGCATCGAGGCCGCCGTCCTCGACCTGGACGACTCCCCCGCCGCGCGCACCCAGGGCGGCATGCTCGACATCCACGAGGAGACCGGCCAGCAGGCGCTGCGCGCGGCCGGCCTGCACGAGGAGTTCCTCACCCTGGTCCACCACGGCGGCCAGTCCATGCGGGTCGTCGGCAAGGACGCCGTGATCCGCATGGACCGCCCCGACGACGGCAGCGGCGGGCGTCCCGAGGTCGACCGCGGCCGGCTGCGCGACCTGCTGCTCGGCTCACTGCCCGAGGGCACGGTCCGCTGGGGCACGAAGGTCAACGGCGCCCGGCCGCTCGGCGGCGGCCGGCACGAGGTGACGCTGGCCGACGGCACCGCCTTCACCACCGATCTGCTGATCGGCGCCGACGGCGCCTGGTCCAAGGTGCGCTCCCTCGTCTCCGACGCCCAACCGGCTTACGTGGGCGTCTCGTTCATCGAGGCGGACCTGCCGGACGCGGACGTACGTCATCCGGTGAGCGCCGAACTCGTCGGCGGGGGCTCCCTGTTCGCGCTCGGCGCGGGCAGGGGCATCCTCTGCCACCGCGAGAGCGACGGCAGCGTGCACGCGTACGTCGCGCTCCAGGTGCCCGAACTCACCCTGGCCGGCGTCGACTTCACCGACACCGAGGCCGCCAGGGCGTTCGTGCTGGAGTACTTCACCGACTGGGACAAGAGCCTGCGCGGGCTGGTGGCCGACGCCGAGGGACCGCTGATGCCGCGGCTGATCCACGCCCTGCCGGTCGGGCACCGCTGGGACCGGGTCCCCGGCGTCACCCTGCTCGGTGACGCGGCGCACCTGATGTCCCCGTTCGCCGGGGAGGGCGCCAACCTGGCCATGTTCGACGGGTCCGAACTGGGCCTCGCCCTGGCCGCGCACCCGGGCGACACCGAGGCGGCCCTCGCGGCCTACGAGGAGAAGCTCTTCCCGCGCGGCGAGCGTTCGGCGGCCGAGTCGGCGCAGAACGGACTGATGATGTTCCGCGACGACGCCCCACAGGGTCTGATCGACATGATCAGGTCGCACGACTGAACCGAGCTCAGCCGGGCGGCCCGCCACCGGTGACCCGCAGGACCAGGTCGTCCCAGCCCGCCTCCAGCCGCTCCAGCGGCATCCCGCACTGCTGGGTGAGGTGGTGGAGGAGGGCGGGGTCGAGGTAGCCCAGGAGGGTCTGCGCGAGGAGTTCGGCGTCGGCGCCGGGAACGGCCTGGCGCAGGAGCATGGCGACATGACCGTGCAGGAGCATCCGCGGCGGGATGGAGAACCGGCGCTCCGGGCCCGGTTCGGCGGCCAGTTGGAGCTCCAGCGCGTCCGCCGACCGGCGCAGCGCGGCCCGGCCGAACGCCCGCAACCGCTCCACCGGGGCGGCTCCGGGCCCGAGCGGCGCGGGGCCGCTGAGGAAGGCGGCCTGGAACGTCTTCTCGGAGTGGTCGAGCAGCGCCAGCAGCAGGCCGGTGCGGTCGCCGAAGCGCCGGAAGACCGTCCCCTTGCCGACCGAGGCGGCCGCCGCCACCGCCTCCATCGTCACCCCGGCCGCGCCGTGCTCGGCGACCAGCCGGGCGGCGGCCTCCAGCAGCCGGGCCCGGTTGCGGGCGGCGTCGGCCCGCAGACACGGCTCGTCCGGACCGGTGCCGAACTCCGCCAGCACGGGCATGCCGAGGGACTCCGGGGGCTTCGGCAGAGGCGGCAGGGCGCGGGACATGAATACAGCGTAAAGCATGCGGGCGAAAACTGGACCGCGGTCCGGTTATCCTGATACAAAAGAAACCGGACTTCGGTCCGTATCACTGCGGCCAGGTTTCACGGCCTTCCGCTGCGCACGGCGGTGTCAGCACGTGTTCTCACCTGCCGTCACCTGCCCGCACCAGTCTTCGTCTTCTGGGAGTTTGCATGTCTGTTCGTATCCTCGCGCTCGTCGGCAGCCTCCGCGCCGGTTCCCACAACCGCCAGCTCGCCGAGGCGGCCGCCAAGTTCGCGCCCGAGGGTGCGGACGTCGAGATCTTCGAGGGTCTCGCCGACATCCCGTTCTACAACGAGGACATCGACGTCGAGGGCAGTGTCCCGGCCCCCGCCGCGCGCCTGCGTGAGGCCGCCGGCAGCGCCAACGGCTTCCTGCTCTTCTCCCCCGAGTACAACGGCACCATCCCGGC
This sequence comes from Streptomyces sp. NPDC005423, assembly GCF_040606415.1. Classification (NCBI taxonomy): domain Bacteria; kingdom Bacillati; phylum Actinomycetota; class Actinomycetes; order Kitasatosporales; family Streptomycetaceae; genus Streptomyces; species Streptomyces sp. NPDC005423. The sequence goes on from NZ_JBEXET010000021.1 coordinate 4,238, forward strand.
CGTCCTGAAGAACGCCATCGACTGGCTGTCCCGCCCCTACGGCGCCAGCGGCTTCGGCGGCAAGCCGGTCGTCGTGGTCGGCACCGCCTTCGGCCAGTACGGCGGCGTCTGGGCGCAGGACGACACCCGCAAGGCCGTGGGCATCGCCGGCGGCAAGGTGATCGAGGAGATCAAGCTCTCCATCCCCGGTTCCGTGACCCGCTTCGCCGAGACCCACCCGGCGGACGACGCCGAGGTCGCCGCCCAGCTGACCGAGGTCGTCGCCGCGCTGCACGGCCACGCGGGCGAGGCCGTCGCCGCCTGACCCGCGCCACCCGCGCCGAGCGGCCGGAGTCCTCCCGACTCCGGCCGCTCGGCGTACCCGCGTCCCGCGCCCCGCGGTTCCACGGACCGACGGCGGGCGGTCAGTCCGGCTCGGCCGGGCGCGGGACGGCCCGTGCCGCGAACTCCTCGATCCAGCGCGCCGGTTCACCGGGGCGCTGGCCGCCGATCATGATCTCGGGGTGCGGACGGCCGACCGGCGGCGGCACGCACCGATGTGCGCACCGACCCGCATGTCCGACTCCGTTCCGCCCGGGATCTCCGCCGTCCCTCGGGACGGTAGGTCCTGGAGCGCTCTCGAAGGCGACCTTCCACGGCCGCCCGGTCGCCGAGGCCGCCACGCGGGGCCGCCGGTGCAGCCGTCGGACGGCGGGGAGGTTCCGCCGTCCGGCGGTGCCCGGACCGGCGGCGGGTAAGCGGAGGATGGCGGCAGGCGCCGCCGCGCCCAGCACGAGGAGATGCGCATGCCGTCCGTCCCGCCCCCGTTCGACCCCGAGCTCGCCGCAGCGCTGGAGGGCATCAAGGAGATGATGTCGCCCGGCCTGACGACGGACGACATAGCGGAGGTCCGCCGGGGCCCGGCGATCACGCTCTCCGCCCAGCTGGACCTGACGATGGACGGCGCCTTCGACATAGAGGACCGGGACGTGCCAGGGCCCGCGGGCGAACCCGCGATCTCGTTGCTGATCTGCCGGCCCACCGCTCCACGGGCCGCCGGCGCGCGGCCCGTCATCTACTACGTACACGGTGGCGGCATGGTGATCGGCACCAACCGCGTCGGGGTGACCGGGGCGCTGGAGTGGGCGCGGGAACTGGACGCGGTGGTGGTGTCGGTGGAGTACCGGCTGGCGCCCGAGCACCCGCATCCGGCGCCCGTCGAGGACGTGTACGCGGGGCTGGTGTGGACGGCGGAGCACGCGGCGGAGTTCGGCGCCGATCCGGAGCGGATCGTCATCGCGGGAGCGAGCGCGGGCGGCGGCCTGTGTGCCGCGCTGGCGCTGCTCACCCGGGACCGTGAAGGCCCGCGCCCGCTGGGGCAGTTGCTGATGTACCCGATGCTCGACGACCGCAACGACACCCCGTCCGCCCGGCAGATGGAGGGCGTCGGCGTCTGGGACCGCACGGCCAACGAGACGGGCTGGACCGCCCTGCTCGGTGACCGGCGCGGCGGCCCGGACGTCCCGCCGTACGCGGCGCCGGCCCGTGCCGAGGACCTCGCCGGGCTGCCCCCGGCCTTCCTCGACGTCGGCTCGGCGGAGACCTTCCGTGACGAGGTCGTCACCTACGCGTCCCGGATCTGGCAGGCGGGAGGCGTCGCCGAACTCCACGTCTGGCCGGGAGGCTTCCACGGTTTCGACGGCTTCGTTCCACAGGCGGCCGTGTCCCAGGCCTCTCGGTCCGCCCAGTTCGCCTGGCTGCGGCGGCTGTTGAAGGGGTGACGTGACGGCGTGTCGCCCGCGGGGACGGGATGCGCGGAACACGAGCGCTCGCACCGGGACGGAAGCCGGACTCAACTAACGCTCACCGCCCGGCAGTTGACCCGTCCTTGACTCGCATGGCAAGCACTCCAACCTGAACAAACAGGCACGCAAGGGGACTTGGCCACCCGGCCGTCACGCGGAATTCCCGATCCGGTGCGCCCGGAGGGGAGCCACAGCAAGCGCTTGTCGCTACATTTCCACCTGACCGCCGCACCACCCTCCCCCTCTGTCACCTTGCAGGAGGTCCTTCCCCATGCGCAGAATCCTCGCCTGTCTGGCGGCCGCCACCGCGGCCCTGGGCGGGCTCTCGGTGGCGGCGACACCGGCCGCCGCCGCGACCTCGGGCAGCTTCAGCGTGCTCTCGTACAACGTGGCCGGACTGCCGGAGTCGCTGTCCAGCGCCTCCACACCGCGGGACACCAGCACCACCGAGATCGGCCGGCGCATCGCCCCGTACGACATCGTGAACGTGCAGGAGGACTTCAACTACCACTCCTACCTGTACGCCACGGACACCCACCCCTACCGCACCGCGACCAGCGGCGGCGCGGGCATCGGCAGCGGGCTCAACACCCTCTCCGACCACAATTGGGACGGGGACGACTTCGAGCGCGTGCACTGGAACTCCTGCCAGGTCGACTCCGGCGACTGCCTCACCCCCAAGGGCTTCTCGTTCATGCGTGAGCGGCTCTCCGAGGGTGTCTACGTCGACTTCTACAATCTGCACACCAACGCCGGTACCAACGACGGTGACGAGGCATCCCGCGCGGACAACCTCAGCCAGCTGACGGCGTTCATCCAGTCCCACTCGGCGGGCAACGCCGTCGTCGTCATGGGTGACACCAACACCCGCTACACCCGGTCCGCCGACACCATCGCCGAGTTCGGCGCCGCCAACGGGCTCACCGACGCCTGGGTGAAGCTGATCCGCGGCGGAGTGGCACCCGCCAAGGGCAGCGACGCGCTGCTCTGCGACCAGACCGGGGCCACCGTGCCCAACACCTGCGAGGTCGTGGACAAGGTCCTGTACCGCGGCAGCAAGCTGGTCACGCTGAACGCCACGTCGTACAACAACGAGCACGCCAAGTTCCTCACCTCCGACGGGCTGATGCTCTCCGACCACGACCCGGTCACGGTCGGCTTCACCTGGTCGCAGAGCGCCGACTACCAGCTGAGCGACCAGTTCGGCGGCCCGCACGGCGACTACTACCAGGACATCGGCAGCGTCCCGGCCGCCGCCCGCGCCACGAAGGTCTCACTGCGGGCCGGCTCCCGCGTCGACCAGGTCGGCATCACCCTGGCGAACGGCACCTCGCTCGCCCACGGCGGCACCGGCGGCACCGCGTCCTCACTGACGCTGGGCAGCACCGAGTACCTGACGAGCGCCTACCTGTGCGAGGGGTCGTACAGCGGCAACACCCGCATTTTCTATGCCAAGTTCACCACCAACCTGGGCAACACCCTCGCGGGTGGCACCACCACCTCGGACTGTGTGACCCGAACCGCCCCGTCCGGCTGGCAGATCGCCGGGTTCCACGGCCGCGCGGGCGACGAACTGGACAAGGTCGGCCTCATCTACACCAAGCGCTGAGGCCGCGGCCCGCACGGGCACACCGCACGTCGGCCACTCCGCCGGGCCGCATGCTCTCGCGTGCGGCCCGGCGGTCGTACGGACCCCGCGCACGGCCCGGTCACGCGAACCGCGGATGCACCAGCCGGCCGCGGGAGATGAGGGAGGCGGCCTGTTTGAGGCGGTGGACGTTGATGCTGACGCCGTAGCCGTCGATGCCCGGTACGGCCGCGACCCGGGTGGTCAGATAGCGGTAGAAGTCCGCGGTGTCGCGGCAGATCACGGCGACCAGCACGTTGGAGTCACCGCTGATGGCACCGGCGAAGGCGACCTCGTCGTGGCGGGCGAGTTGCTCACCGACCTGTTGGACGCGGGCCGGGGCGACGCGCAGCCAGAGGTGGGCGTCGAGTGTGTACCCGAGGCGTTCGGAGAGCAGGTCGACGTCGTAGATGAGGGCGCCGGAACTCTCCAGGGCCTCCAGCCTGCGGGCCAGCCGGGCCTTGGACCAGCCGGTGACCTCGGCGAGCCGGGTGTGGGTGGCCCGGCCGTCCTCCGCCAGCGCGTCGAGGAGCGGGGTGTCCTCGTCGGTGAGGGGGACCGGTGGTCCGACGGGGGCGGGCGGCCGGTCGTCGACGAGCCGGCGGATCTGGGCGGGCGTGAGGTCGCCGCCGTAGCCCGTCCAGTCGTCCGTGCCGGGGCCGCTGAACGGATGGATGAGCAGGTCGATGCTCATGTCGAGGACCGACGCGGACTTGGGCAGCCGCCGCAGCAGGAGGTCGTCGCGCTGGACGTGCACCGGCGCGCTGATCACGCAGATGATCTCCGAACCGCCGGACGCGAGGCCCGCGTAGGAGATGTCGGGGCGCCGGGCGAGCGCGTCGGCGAGCGGGCCGGCCCGGTCGGGGCGGCAGCGGATCCGGGCGACCCAGCGCGACTCGCCGTAGACGGCGGGGTCGACCAGGCCGACCACGCGCAGCACCCCTGCGCGGCGCAGCGCCTGGAAGCGGCGGGCGGCGGTCTGCTCGGAGACCCCGGCCACCTCGCCGACGAGCCGGAACGAGGCACGCGGCGAGCACTGGAGCGCACGGAGGATTCTCGCGTCGACCTTGTCCACCATGAGGGAAGTCTGGCAGATCGCGGATGGTGATGGAGGTTCAGGGCCGCTTTCCGGAACCGGTTTGGCGGTTGGCGGTAGCGGGGCCGAATCTGGACCTGTGTCCGCTGGAGGACACCCCCACCACCGACCGACCGCGGCGCACCGCGCCGTAGAGGAGTGTCCCCGTGAACGTCACGACCCCGGCGAGCGGGCCGGCCGAACGGCGGGCGGCCACGCTCGTCATGGCCTGCCTCGGCGTCTTCGTCGCCTATCTGCCGGTGACCACCGTCGCCGTGAGCCTGCCCGCGATACAGGCGGCGCTCGGCGCGACGACCGCCCAACTGTCGTGGGTGCAGGACGCGTTCGTCCTCCCCATGGCCGCGTTCATCCTGACCGCCGGTGTCTTCGGCGATGTGCACGGGCGCAAGAAGGTCTATCTGGCGGGGCTGCTCTCCTCGGCCGCCGGTGCCGCCGTGGCACTGTCCGCGCACTCCGTCCAGGTGCTGTGGGTCGGTCAGGCCCTGGCGGGGCTGGGGGCGGCGGCCCTGCTGCCCACCACGCTGGCGCTGATCAGTCACGCGGTGCCCGACCACCGGGAGCGGGGCAAGTTCATCGGCCTGTGGGCCACGTCGCTGCTCGTCGCGCTGGCGGTCGGACCGCTGATCGCCGGGGTCATCCTCGACCATGCCGCCTGGCGCTGGATCTACCTGCTGTCGATCCCCGTCCCGCTGCTCGCCGCGGGCATCGCCGCGCGGCTGCTGCCCGACTCGCGGGCCCCGCACGGGCGCCGGCTCGACTGGCCGGGCCAGCTCACCGCCATGTCGGCGGTCACCGCGCTGGTGTACGGCGTGATCGAGGGCGGCGCGGGTTCCTTCACCGACGTCGAGGTGCTGGTGGCGCTCTGCGTGGCTGTGGCGGCCGGGGCCGGCTTCGTCTTCGCCGAGCGGCGCAGCGACGACCCGATGCTGGACCTCTCGCTGTTCCGCAGCCCGGCGTTCACCGCCACCACCCTGGTCGCGATGATCACCTTCCTGGGGCTGATCGGCTTCTTCTTCCTGCTCAGCCTCTACTTCGGTCTGGTGCAGCAGCTGGACACGCTCCAGGCGGCCTGGCGGCTGCTGATGGTCACCGCGGCGGCCATCCTGGCGGGGCTGCCCGCCGGCCGCCTGATGCACCGGGTGCCGCCCCGCGTGATGATCACCGGCGGGCTGCTCGTCGTCTCCGGCGCGCTGTTCTCGCTGACCGGGATCGACGCCGGTACGTCGTTCGTCTCCATCGCCTGGCGGCTGGCCCTGCTGGGGCTGGGCATGGGGGCCGTTCTGACGCCGATGACCGCCACCGCGGTCGGCTCGGTGCCGTACCACCTGGCGGGTATGGCCGCGGCCGGCAACAACGCCTTCCGGCAGGTGGGCGGCGCGCTCGGCCCGGCCGTCCTCGGCGCGCTGCTCACCACCAAGGCGCTCGGCACGCTGCCCGGGCACCTCGCCGACGCCGGGGTGACGGAGGCGACGCGGCGGAGCGTCGTCGCCACCGCCGGCGCGGACGGCCTCGGCGCGGTCGCGCGACTGGACCTGGGCGCCGACACCGGCCGCGCGCTCGGCGCCCTCTCCGACGCCTTCCTCGACGGGCTGCACCTGTGCCTGGTCGTCGCCGGCTCCCTCACGCTGCTCGCCGCCCTGGTCTCCGTGGTGCTGCTGCGCGCCCCGCGGAAGACCGCCCCGGCGCCCGTCGCGGTCGGCGCGCCGGCCGACCGTACGGTGGTCTCCCCCCGGAGCTGACGCCGCCTGTTCTCCACCGCCAGGGTCGTACCTCCGCTGATGTCGGCGGCGGTACGGCCCTGGCCCGTGTGACGCCGAAGGGGCGGCCCGGGACCTTCTCGGTGAGGGCGTGGTGGCGTCGAGAGGGTGACCGGCGTGCGCCCGGTCGGCGCTCACGAGTGCGTCCGCGAGGCCGCCGAGCACCGCGTCCGCGCCGACGGTTCAGCCACGCCTCCTGATGTCCGGGTCGCCCCCGTCCGCATCGCCCAGGCGAACTCCCTTGTGGCGGCCGCTTGTTCAGGCGGTGCGAGGCGGGGGCCGTGCTCGTTCCCGTTCACCTTCCCGGGTGCGTACGAGACCGTTTCCGGAGCCGTGCGCCCGAATGTTTCGGGCTCATCTTCGAATGACTTCGGTGACCTTAGGGGCGACCCTCGGGAGCGTCAAATGCCCGCGCGGGACCGGGTCGCCGCGCCATGCAGCAGGTTCCCAGGCGTCGACGTGCCGCCGAAACTGTCGGACCGCAGACCCCCAGCTTTCGGAGGATCCCCGCGGCGCCCACCTCGTCGACCGACGGACCGCCGACGCCTGTCGAGCCGGAACTGAAGTCCAATTGAGCCCTGTTGGGGACTTCATCCTGCGGATCGCCCCACTTCGGAGCCGTCCAAGACCGTTCGACAACGAGCCGTCCGATCCCTTGACGCCCCCCACGGCCGCACGTACCTTTCCCTCAACATTCGGCAATGTCGTCGAAACATTCTTCCAGGAGGTGTGCCATGGGATCGGGATTCCGGGGTGTCCGCGGCGGAACGGCCCGTCGCGGGGCGGGCGCGAGAGTCCGTCGCGGAGTCTCCGCGACCGCTCTGACCGCGGCGACGGCGTCACTGGCCCTGCTGGCCACCGCCTGCGGATCCGGCGGCGGCTCGGCGGGCGGCGGCAACACGCTCCAGGCCTACGTGTACGGCGACGGTTCGACGAAGGTGCAGGAGGCCGCGGTCGCCGAGTACAACAAGACCGCCAAGGTCAAGGTGCACCTCAACGAGATCCCGGGCAGCGGCTACGCCAACAAGCTGCGTGCCGCGATGGGCTCGCCCAACGCCCCCGACATCTTCTTCAACTGGGGCGGCGGCAGCATCAAGCCGTACGTCGACAACAACCAACTGCTGGACCTCACCCCGTACTTGAAGGCCGACCCGGCGCTGCGGAAGGCCTTCCTGCCGTCCGTGCTCGCGGCCGGCGCGCTGGGCGGCAAGAACTACGGCATCCCCATGCGCGGCATGCAGCCGGTCATCCTCTTCTACAACAAGACCATGTTCGCCAAGTACCACCTCCAGGCGCCCGACACCTGGTCCGCGATGCAGACCGCGATCACCACCCTGAAGTCGCACGGGGTCACTCCGTTCGCGCTGGGCGGCGCGGACACCTGGCCCTCCCAGATGTGGCTGGAGTACCTGGTCGACCGGATCGGCGGACCGGGGGCCTTCAAGAAGATCGAGAACGGTGACGCCTCCGGCTGGGGCGACCCGGCGGTCCTCAAGGCGGCCCAGCTGGTCAAGTCGCTCATCAAACAGGGGGCGTTCGGCTCCAACTTCACCTCCGTGGCGTACACCAACAACGCGGCGCCCACGCTCTTCGGCACCGGCAAGGCCGGGATGCACCTGATGGGGTCGTGGGACTACTCCAACCAGTTGTCCAACCACGCCTCGTTCGCCAAGAACGACGAGGCCTGGACCACCTTCCCGGAGGTGCCGGGCGGCACCGGTGACCCGGCCGACGTGGTGGGCAACCCCACCAACTACTGGTCGGTCAGCGCCAAGACGAAGAACAAGGACGCCGCCGTGGCCTTCCTCAAAGCGATGGCGAAGCCCTCGTACAGCAAGAGGCTCGTCAGCAACGGGGACATACCGACCACCACCTCCGCGCAGAGCCTCCTCGGCAGCGCGCCCAGCCCCGAGTTCGCCACCTTCCAGTTCCAGCTGGTGCAGAAGGCGCCGTCGTTCCAGCTCTCCTGGGACCAGGCGCTGCCGAGCTCGCAGGCCACCGCCATGACCACGGAGATCAGCAAGCTGTTCGCCGGACAGGTCTCGCCCGAGAAGTTCGTCGACGACATGAAGGCCGTCAAGTAACCATGGCGACAAGGACACTCGCGGCCCGGGTGGGCCGGCCGCACATCTCGTGGGCGCTGCCCGGCGTGCTCTTCTTCACGCTCTTCGCCGTGGTCCCCATGGTCTACGCGGTCTATCTGTCGTTCTGCGGGAGCTGGGGCGGCCTGGGCTCACCGCGGCTGTCGGGCACCTCCAACTGGACCCGGCTCTTCAACGACCAAGGGGTGCGGGACGCGACCCGGCTCACCGTCGTACTGACCGTCCTCAGCTGGCTGTTCCAGACCCCGGTGGCACTGCTCCTCGGGGTGTGGGCCGCCGGGCGGGAGCGCAACCGGGCCGTCCTGTCCGCGATCTTCTTCATCCCGCTGGTGCTGTCGACCACGGCGGTCGCCCTGCTCTTCAAGGCGCTGCTCGACCCCAACTTCGGCCTGGCGAAGACGATCGGGCCGTGGGTCGGCTTCCCCGGCGGGAACATCATCGGCTCCGCCCACGGTGCCGTGGCGGCGGTCGCCTTCGTGGGCGGCTGGCAGTTCATGCCCTTCCACACCCTGCTCTACCAGGGCGGCGCCCGGCAGATCCCCCCGGTCCTTTACCAGGCGGCGGCGATCGACGGCGCCGGCCGCTACCGGCAGTTCTTCCACATCACGCTGCCGCAGCTGCGGCACACCGTGACCACGTCGTCGGTACTGATCATCGTCGGCTCGCTGACCTCGTTCGAGACGGTCTTCCTGCTCACCGGGGGCGGCCCCGGCACCTCCACCACCACCCTCTCGTACGGGATGTACCAGAACGCCTTCCAGAGCTTCGACTTCGGCTACGCCAGCGCTCTGGGCACCGCCCTCGTCGTCGTCTCCACCCTGCTGTCGCTCGTGATGGTCAAGGTCACCGGCTTCGGCGGCATGCGCAGCACCAGGGAAGGAATGTGACCCCCGTGTCCGCCGGAACCGCGAGCCGTCCCACACCTTCCTCACCTTCCCCGCCCCCCGCACCCCCCTCCCCCGGACCGGTCCGCTCCGACCGGCGGCCGGTGACCGCGCCCGGCGCGCTGAGGGGACGGCTGCGCCGCGCCAACCCCCTCGCCGGAGCCGGCGCGCTGGTCTGGCTGGTCATCGTGATCGTGCCGGTCTACGTGATGATCACCACCTCGCTGATGCGGCAGGACGAGGCGCTCAGCGGCCACACCTTCGCCCTGCCGACCCACCCGACGCTGGCCAACTACCGACTGGTCCTCGACGGCGGCTTCCTCGGCTTCCTGCTGAACAACGTCATCGTCACGGTCGCCACCGTGGCCATCGTGGTCGCGCTCTGCGTCCCGCTCGCCTACGTCGTGGTGCGCACCCGCAACCGCTGGGCCGACCTGGCCTTCCGGCTCTTCCTGCTCGGCCTGGCGATCCCGGCCGCGGTCATCATCGTGCCGCTGTACGTGATGATCGGGAAGATGGGCCTGTACGACTCCCTGACCGCCATCATCCTGCCGACGGCCGCCTTCGCCATGCCCGTCACCCTGCTGATCCTCGTCGGCACCATGCGGGACATCTCGGAGGAGCTGTACGAGGCGATGGCCCTGGACGGGGCGAGTCCGCTGCGGATGCTGCTCCAACTGGTCGTGCCGCTCTCCCGTTCCGGCATCAGCACCGTCTCCGTCTTCGCCGGGCTACAGGCCTGGAACGGCTTCCTCTTCCCGCTGATCCTCACCCAGTCCGACGGCGACCGCGTCCTCACCACGGGCCTGTACAAGCTGAGCGGCCAGTACGGCGTGAACATCCCGGCCACGCTCGCCGCGGTCATCCTCTCCGGCATTCCCATGCTCGTGGTCTACCTGGTCGCCCGCCGCGCCCTCGTCAGCGGCCTGATGGGAGCCGGCGGCAAGTGACCACCTCCTCCCCTCCCGGCAACACCCCCAGCGCAGAGAGGATCGTCGACTCCATGGCGACCGAGACAGAGTCCGAGCCCGTTTCCGAGGCGGAGGCCCCGTGGCGTGACCCCTCCCTCCCCGCCGAGGACCGGGTGGCGGACCTCGTCGGCCGGATGACGCTCACCGAGAAGGCCGCACAGCTGTACAGCATCTGGGCCGGCGCCGACGCGGACGGCGAAGGCGTCGCCCCGCACATGCACGACAACCTCGCCGAACCCGCCGACTTCGAGCAGCTCATCACGGACGGCCTGGGCCAGCTCACCCGCCCCTTCGGCACCGCCCCGGTCGACCCCGCCCTCGGCACCCTCGCCCTGGCCCGCGCCCAGCAGCAGATCATGGCCGCCAACCGGTTCGGCATCCCGGCCATGGCCCACGAGGAGTGCCTCGCCGGGTTCGCGGCCTGGGGCGCCACCGTCTACCCGGTGCCGCCGGCCTGGGGCGCCGCCTTCGACCCGGCGCTGGTCGAGGAGATGGCCCGGGCGATCGGCCGCGACCTGCGCTCGGTCGGCGTCCACCAGGGGCTCGCCCCGGTCCTCGACGTCGTACGGGATCTGCGCTGGGGCCGGGTCGAGGAGACCATCGGCGAGGACCCCTACCTGGTCGGCACGGTCGGCGCCGCCTACGTCCGCGGCCTGGAGTCGGCCGGTGTCGTCGCCACCCTCAAACACTTCGCCGGCTACTCCGCCTCCGCCGGGGCCCGCAACCTGGCGCCCGTACGGGCCGGCGGCCGGGAGCTGGCCGACGTCGTGCTGCCGCCGTTCGAGCTGGCGCTGCGCGAGGGCGGCGCCCGCTCCGTGATGCACTCCTACGCCGAGATCGACGGCCTGCCGGTCGCCGCCGACCCGGCCCTGCTCACCCAACTCCTGCGCGGGGACTGGGGGTTCACCGGAACCGTCGTCGCCGACTACTTCGGCATCGGCTTCCTGGAGACCCTGCACAAGGTCGCCGCCGACCGCGCGGACGCCGCCCGGCTGGCGCTGACCGCGGGCATCGACGTGGAGCTGCCCACCGTACGGACGTACGGCGAGGAGCTGATCGCGGCGGTCGGGCGCGGTGAGATCCCCGAGGCCCTGGTCGACCGGGCGCTGTACCGGGTGCTGCGCCAGAAGTGCGAGCTGGGCCTGCTCGACCCCGGCTGGTCCCCGCTGTCGGCCGCTCCCGGCGGCGACGGGCGGCCGGAGCGCGGCAGCGTCGATCTCGATCCGGCGGCCAACCGGGCGCTGGCCCGGCGGCTGGCCGAGCAGTCGGTGATCCTGCTGGACAACCGTGGCGGCGCTCTGCCGCTGGCGGCGCGGACCCGTCGGATCGCCGTGGTGGGACCGCTCGCCGACGACCCCATGGCGATGCTGGGCTGCTACTCCTTCCCGGCCCACGTCGGTGTCGCCCACCCCGAGGTGCCGCTCGGGATACGGCTGCCGACCGTGTTCCGGTCGCTCGGCGACGAACTCCCGGACGCGGAGCTGACGTGCACCCGCGGCTGCGCCGTGTCGGACCCGGACCGCTCCGGTTTCGAGGCCGCCGTCGCGGCGGCCCGGGACGCCGAGGTGTGCGTGGCGGTGCTCGGCGACCGGGCGGGGCTGTTCGGCCGCGGTACCTCGGGTGAGGGCTGCGACGCGGCCGATCTCGCGCTGCCCGGTGTCCAAGGGGAGCTGCTCGCCGCCCTGTTGGCCACCGGCACCCCGGTGGTGCTGGTCCTGCTGACCGGGCGGCCCTACGCCCTCGGTGCCCACGCGGGTCAACTGGCCGCCGCCGTACAGGCGTTCTTCCCCGGCGAGGAAGGCGGTCCGGCGGTCGCGGGGGTGCTCTCCGGCCGGGTCAACCCCTCCGGACGGCTGCCCCTGAGCATGCCGGCCGGTCCGGGCGGCCAGCCGTGGACGTATCTCCAGCCGCCGCTGGGCCTGGCCGGCTCGGTGAGCAACCTGGATCCCACTCCCCTGTATCCCTTCGGACACGGCCTGTCCTACACCTCGTTCGCCTGGGAGGACCTGCCGGCCGGAGTGCCCGAACTGCCCACCGACGGCGCGTTCGACCTGACGCTGACCGTCCGCAACACCGGTGAGAGGGACGGCGCCGAGGTGGTGCAGCTGTATCTGCACGACCCGGTGGCACAGACCACCCGCCCCGACTCCCGGCTCATCGGCTACGCCCGGGTGCCCCTCGCGGCGGGCGAGGCGCGCCGGGTGCGGCTGCGCTTCCACGCCGACCTGGCCTCGTTCACCGGCCGGGCCGGTCACCGGATCGTGGAGCCCGGCGCCATCGAACTGCGGCTGGCCGCCTCCAGCGCCCCGGCGGACGTCCGCCACCGCGTGACCCTGCGGCTGACCGGCCCGGAGCGCGCGGTGGGCCACGACCGCGAGCTGCTCTGCCGCACGGTGGTCGAGGAGCCGCACAAGATCCCGTGAGCGACCGCGGCGCGGGCCGGATCCGGGTCCGGCAGCGCAACTCCGCACCGCGCAAGGGTCGTTGTCCGGGCGAAGGCTGAATTCATCTCTCGTCCTCCGCCCTGACCCGCGTGAGGTGGTCGTGGACGGAAGGCCGGACCCCCCGAGGGCAGGCAACGGCCGCCCGTATGAGCTGAGTTGGGGCGGCCCGGCGCGCGGGCCCGCGCCGGCGACGTAGGTCCCGTACGGCCTCGGGACGCCGTCGCGACCAGCCCGGCGAGACCGCCGCCGACGACGATGGCGTCGGCGGCCGCCGCGCCGGCCGCGAACGCCGGTACCGCGTGCGCCGCAGGCGCGGCTCCGGCGGCCACACCGCCGGCCACCGCCAGGGCTCTTCGTCTGCTGATCGCCGAGGGGGACGCGGATATGTCCAGTTGGGCGTTGCGGGGACCTTCGGTGATTCGGCCGGGGTTCTCAACTGGCCTGCGGGGTACCCGCGCTGGGACCGCATGTACAGCCCGCGCAGAGAAGGAGAACGCAGCTCATGACGCAACCACCCCACGACGAGCCGATCGCCGCCACCCCCGAGGACCTCCGCAGGCAGGTCGAGGAGACCCGTGGCGAACTCGCCGGGACCAGGGAGGAGCTCGCCGCCGAGACCGGGACCGGGGCCACCGGCGCGCACCCGGAGGCGGACGAGTTCGGGGGCGCCGCCGCGACCCAGGCCGACGAGGTCCAGGAGGAGGCCGCGACGAAGGCCGCCGAGGTCAGGGCGCAGGCCGCGACGAAGGCCGCGCAGCTGAAGGAACAGGCCGCGCTGAAGGCCGGGACGGTGCGGACCAAGGTCGCCGAGACCACGACCCGGCTCCAGGAGAGCCTGCCCGAGCCGGTCCGGGAGAAGGCCGCCCAGGGGACCGAGCAGGCCCGCGCGAAGGCGGCCCAGGCCGCTCAGCTGTGGGAGGACAAGGCTCCGGAGCAGGTACGGGAGAGGGCCGCCCAGGGCGCGGAGGTCGCGCGCGCCAACCGTGGTCTGCTGCTGGGGGCCGCCGGTGCCGTCGTAGCGTTCTGGCTGGTGCGCCGCCGTAAGGGCTGAGTGCGCGCGGCCTCCGGCCGGCCGACCGCGACGGCGGACGAACTCCCGTCAACTTCCCTGTGTGGAGGTCGTGTTGGAATCGGCCGGACCCCCGGCCGTGGCGCGGTGGCGCGGTTCCACGGTGATAGCATTCCGGCGTCCCCGACCTTGATCCACTTTTGTGGTTCGGCACTCCTGGCCGACCCGCTCGCCCGGTGCATTCGGCCCATCCGTCCCTGACGTCTGAGCCGCGGAGTCACCGCGCGAGGGGTCGGCCATCGCCTGGAACCACGCGCCGGGAAAGGTATCCATGAACCAAGACGCGCTGATGTGGTGCCTGGTTGCAGTCGCGGTGGTAGCCGCCGCTGCGGTCGTGGTACTCGTCGTCCGTAACAGAGCCCTGGGGGTGAGGAAGGGGCGGATCGAGGCCGCCCTCACCGCGCAAGAGGCCTCCCTCACGGCGCAACTGCGCCTGGCGCAGAGTCATCTCAGTGCCTCGCAGGCCGACCTCCACCGGTTCCGGCAGGAACAGGACGCGGTGATCAGCGAGGCCGCACAGGCGTCGGAGGAGAGCACCAAGGCCGTCCTCAAGGGAGCCGCACGCTTCCTGCAGAGCCTCGCCGCCGAGCAGACCACGCTGCTGGACGACATCCAGCGCAAGTACGGAGGGCACGCCGTCCTCTCCGACCTGCTCGAAGTGCACCACGCCAACGCGCAGATGGCGCGCAAGGCCCAGGGCATCGCCGTCATGTGCGGTGCGCCGCTCGGCCGCCGCCCCAAGCCCGCCAGCGTCTACGACGTAGTGCGCAGCGCACAGGGGCAGATCCGCAACTTCCAGCGTGTCGAGATCATGCAGCAGAGCGGCATCGCGCTGAAGGCGACCGCGGTCGCCCCGGTCGCCCTCGCCGTGGCCGAACTGCTCGACAACGCCGCCAGCTTCTCGCAGCACGACGCTCCCATCGAGGTCACGTTCCAGCGGGTGCAGAGCAACCTGTGCATCGTGATCGACGACGCCGGCGTGGGCATGAACGACGAGGACCGGCAGAAGGCGACCACGCTGCTGTCCGGCGACGCCGTTCCGCGCCTGTCGCTGCTCGGCAACCAGCCGAAGTTCGGCTTCCCCGTCATCGGCCTGATCGCCCGTCAGCACGGATTCAAGGTGGACGTCACCGGAGTCTCCCGCTACGGCGGTGTCCGCGCGGTCGTCCTGCTGCCCGAGGAGCTGTGGACCGTGGAAGAGACGGAGCCGTCGACCGACGAGAGCGACGCCCCCATCAGCATCCGCCGCGGGGAGGGCCAGCCCCGGTCCTCGACGCGGACCGCGCACGGCCTGCCGAAGCGCGCCTCGCGTCAGGCGCCCATCGCCAGCGTTCCCGACGTGATCGACACGCCTGGTACGCAAGGCGCGCCGTCCTCGCCGAGACCTCTGCGGCGCGGCTCCGTCGGCAGTCTGGGCGCGCTTCAGCGGGGCACGCTCTCGGGCCGGAACCTGGACGCTCCCTCGCCCGAAGGGGCCGAAGACGAATGACCACAGATCTGTCGTGGATGCTCAAGGACATCGTCAGCAACGTCCCCAAGGCTCTGCACGCCGTACTGCTCTCCGCGGACGGCATTCTCCGCGGGGCCACCGACGGCCTCACCGAGAAGAGCGCGAGCACCCTCTCCGCCGCCATGTCCGGCATGCAGTCGCTGAGTCGGGCCACGACCCACTTCGCCGGCCCGGCCGAGACCCCGCAGTGGAACCAGACGATCATCGAGTTCGCGCAGGGCTGGGTCTTCCTCATCGGCGCGGGACAGGGTGCCTACCTGGCCGCCGCCGCCGAGCCCGACGTGGACATGCAGCAGATCTCCTTCCGGATGCACCGGCTCGTCGCCCGCCTGGGCGACAACCTCACCTCCGCGCCGCGGGTGAACGCCGCGGCCGGCTCGGCGCACCCCGAGGCCGGCTCCGGCCGACGGCAGGCGGGGGGCGGCTCCGGGTTCGTCCTGGCCGAGCTGGACCGGGTGATCGCCGAGGTGCCGGGCGCCCGGCACGCCCTGCTGCTCGGCGCGGAAGGGCTGCCCCGCGGGGCGAGTTCGGGGATCGGCCGGGACATGGCGGACACGATCTCCGCGGCCATGACCGGGATCCACGCCTACAGCCGGGCCACGAAGCAGTTCATGGGCACGGCCGACGAGGCCGAGTGGCGGCAGACCATCATCGAGTTCCAGCACGGCTGGATCTTCCTGATCGCGGCCGGCCAGGATGCCCTCCTGGCCGCGGCCGCCGAACACGACTGCGACATCGAGGCATTCACCACGCGTCTGCACGATGCCGTGCCGTCGCTGGTCCCGGGTGCGGCCGGATACGGAGGGGCGATCCATGCGTGACGAACCGGAGCAAGAGCTCGAGCTGACGTCCGACTTAGTCCCTCTGTTCGTGATCACCCAGGGCCACGCGCTGCCGCCCGAGCACCAGTACTCGCACACCACGCTCGTCACCGCGAAGGAGGGCGCCCACGCGGCGCGCACCCTCTCCCCCGAGGCGCGGGCCGTCATGGACCTGGTCGCCGACGGCTACCTGTCCGTGGCCGAGGTGGCGGCGTACACCCGTCTGCCGCTCGGTGTGGTGCGGATCCTGCTGGCGCAGATGAAGGAGAACGACCTTCTGATGGTGCGGCCGCCGGTGGCGCGCGCCGCGCACACCGACCGCGAACTGCTCAGCGCTGTGCTCAATGGCCTGAAGACCCACTTGGGAGCGTAATCCGTGCACCTGGATCCAGACGCCCAGGCAGTGAAGGTCCTCGTAGTGGGGCATTTCGGAGTCGGGAAGACGACCTTCATCGGCAGCATCTCCGAGATCGAGCCGTTGCAGACCGAGGAGGAGATCACCGAGGCCAGCGAGGGCTTCGACGACCTCTCGGGGAGGCCCGACAAGGTGACCACGACGGTCGCCATGGACTTCGGGCGGCTGACCCTCAGCGACACCCTGGTCCTCTATCTCTTCGGGACGCCGGGCCAGGAACGTTTCAAGGAGATGTGGGAGGGGCTGTCCCGGGGCGCGCTGGGCGCCCTGGTCCTCGTCGACCCCGAGCGGCTCCAGGAGAGCTTCTCCATCCTGGACCTGGTCGAGCGTTTCGGCCTGACCTACACGATCGGCGTCAACCGGTTCGACGGAACCACCGACTACCCGCTCGACGAGGTGCGCGAGGCCCTGAACCTGTCCAACGAGACCCCTGTCGTGCACTGCGACGTGCGCGACGAGCAGTCCACGGGACAGGCGCTCATCACCCTCGTGGAGCACCTCATGTCCACTCTCGCCTAGGAGCAACGGCATGCAGCAACACCTCAACGGCACCGGAATACCGGCCGGTTGCCCCGCGCACCAGAACGTCCAGCTGTTCGGGCCCGAGTTCGGCTCCGACCCCGAGGGCCACTACGCGCACCTGCGCTCGCTCGGCCCCAGCGCTCCCGTCGACATCGCGCCGGGCGTCGAGGTGGAGCTGGTCACCAGTTACGACGCCGGACTGCACATCCTGCAGAACCCCCTCACGTTCGTCCGGGACTCCCGTCGCTGGAACGCGCTCAACGAAGGGCGGGTCCCGCAGGACAGTCCCGCGCTGCCCATGATGGGGTACCGCCCCAACGCGCTGTTCAGCGACGGAGCGGCGCACGCCCGGCTGCGGCAGGCGGTCACCGACAGCCTCGCCACGGTCGACGAGCTCCACCTCGTGCGCCAGACACAGCAGTCGGCCGACTACCTGATCAGCCGCTTCAGTTCGGACGCGCGCGGCCAGGCGGAGCTGATGGCCGACTACGCCCAGCCGCTCCCGCTGCTGGTCTTCAGCGACCTGTTCGGCTGCCCGCCGGAGCTGGGCGACCGGGTCATCGTCGGCATCACCGGCATCTTCGAGGGCACCCCCGGCGCCGACGAGGTGCTGGGCGGTGCGCTGGCGGAACTCATCGCGCTCAAGCGCCGCAGCCCCGGCGACGACCTGACGACGCGGCTGATGCAGCACTCGGCGGCGCTCACCGACGAGGAGGTGCTGCACCAGCTGGTGACCCTGCTGTCGGGCGGCACCGCCCCACTGACGGCCGCCATCGGCACCAGCAGCGCGCTGTACCTCAGCAACGAGTGGCAGTCCAACCTGCCGGTGGAGGACGCGGTCGTACAGACGCTGTGGAACTACGCGCCGATCGCCAACTACGCCGCCCACTACCCGACCCACGATGTCGAGCTGGGCGGCAGGATCCTGCGGGCCAACGACCCGGTGGTGATCTCCTTCGCGGCGGCCAACACCGACCCCCGGCTGCGTGAGCACCGCGAACAGCTCAGCGCCAAGGCCCACTTGGCGTTCGGCGCCGGCCCGCACGCCTGCCCCGCCAAGGACCCGGCGTTCATGATCGCGGTCAGTGCCGTGGAGTCGCTGCTCAACCGGCTGCCGGACGTCGAGATGCGCGTCACCTTCAAGGAGCTGGCCTGGGTGCCGGCCCCGTGGAGCCGCTCCCTGGTCACCGTGCCGATCCGGTTCACCCCGCGCGTCGTGACCGCGCCGACGGCCCCCCGGCCGGCCCCCGCGGCCCAGGGCGCCGCACAGCCGCACTCCGACACCGGTGCGCACCGCGCCGCGCAGTCGGCTCCCCGACCGGCGCCCGCCCATGCCTCGCCCTCGCCCAAGGGGGGTCTGTTCACCCGCTTCCTGGCTTGGACCAGGGGCGAGTGACGTAAGTAACGCTACGAGACCACTGTGTTGCTGGATGCTTCAAGCATTCGAAGGGTACGGATGGCGGCTGTGCTCAGAAAGGAGCCGTCATCGTGGGTCAAGTAACGACTCCGTCCGTCGACCGACGCGCCACTGTCTCCCTCATCTCCCGTCTCCGCACGGCAGAGGGACAGAGGGATCCCTTCCCGATCTACGCGCAACTCCGGTCCAGGGGCGGAGTCGTACCCGCACCGTGGGGCGGCCACCTCGTGACCGGGTTCGAGCTGTGCGACCAGACGCTGCGCAGCGCCAACTGGCTGGAGCCGGACACGCACTGGCGGGAGAAGCAGGGCGCGCACCGCTGGAACGCCCCCTCGGCCCGTGAGATCAGCAGGACCCTGCCCGCGCTCAACCCGCCCGAACACACCCGGGTGCGGCGGGCGGCCGGCTCCTTCGACCGCAACACCATCCGGCGGATAGGCCGGACCGTGCACCGGACAGTCGACCGACTCCTCGAATCCCTCAGCGACCAACTGCGCGACGGTGAGGCGGACTTCGCGGCCCTGGTGAGCGAGGAACTGCCCGTCGCCACCATCGGCGACTGGCTCGGCCTGCCGGCGGCGGACTGGCCGCGGCTGCGCGAGTGGACCCACGAACAGGTCTACACCCAGGAACTCCTGCCGTCGGCCAGTCAGTTGGCCCGCTCCGACGCGGCGATGGCCGAACTGCGTTCCTACTTCCTGGCGTTGGTGCGCGACCGCCGGAACAACCTCGCGGACGACCCCGTCTCCGAGTGGATAAGAACCTGGGACTCCCTGGAGCCGGACCAGGAGGAGGCCGACGAAGGGGTCTACCTACTGGCCCTGTTCGTCCTGCTGGCGGCCCTGGAGACCACCTCCACCCTGCTGTCGCTCATGACACTGCACCTCGTCGAGGACCCGGACCGGTGGAACCTGGTCGCGGACCGGCCCGACCTGGTGCCGGCGTTCGTGGAGGAGACGCTGCGCTTCGACCCTCCCTCGCATGTGATCAGCCGCGTCGCCGCCATGGACTGCACGCTGGGAGGCGTGGAGGTGCGGGCCGAGGAGATGGTCCACCTCATGGTCGGCGCGGCCCACCGCGACCCGGCCAAGCACCCCGACCCCGACCGTTTCGACCCCCACCGCAAACCCGCCCACCTCGCCTTCAGCGGAGGCATCCACTACTGCCTCGGCGCGCCCCTGGCCCGCCTGGAGGCCCAGACCCTCCTCCGCCAACTGGTCAGTCGCCTGCCCCGCCTCGCCCTGGTGCGCCGCCCGACGATGGCTCCCCGGGTGGCGTTCCGGCGCCTGCTGAACCTGGACGTCGCCCTCGCATGAACCACATATCCGCGCCCGCCGCCGACTCCACCGTCCTGCCCGAGGCGCTCCGCGTCGAGCTGGACGGCCCGCTGCTGCACGTCCGGCTCAACCCGGGCGGGCGGAGCGACACGCTGAGCGCCGCCGTCCTCGACGCCCTCCTCGCGCTCCTCGACGGTCTGCACGACCGGCCCGACATCCGCGTCCTGGTCCTCTCCTCGCTCGGCGACGACTTCTGTCTGGGAGCGGACCGCACCGAGTACGAGAGCGCCCTGGGCGCCGACCCGACGGGGGCCGCCCTCCGCCGCATCGCCGACAAGGCCCACCGCCTCTGCCAGGCCCTGGAGAACACCCACGCCGTCACCATCGCCCGCCTGCACGGGAAGGTGATCGGCGCCGGCCTCGCCCTCGCCGCCTACTGCGACCTGCGCGCGGGCGCCGACAGCTGCCGGTTCCGGATGCCGGAGGTCGGACTGGGGCTGCCGCCCGCCTGGGGCGGCGCCATGGGGCGGCTCATCTCCGAGGCCGGCGCCGCCCGGGTGCGCGAACTCATGCTCACCTGCGACCAGTTCGACGCGACGACGGCCCACCAGTTGGGGCTGCTGCACCGGACGGCTCCGCTCGAACTCCTCGACCAGGCCGTCGCTGCCTGGACGAGACCGCTGCTGCGGCGCTCCCCCGAGGCGCTCGTCCTGACCAAACGCATGCTCGCCGGTTACGCACGGGCCGACCGCACCGCCGACGCGGCGCTGCTCGACTCCCATCTACTGGCGTCTCAACTCGTGCGCCCGGCCGGCGGCCCCGCCGCCGGGTAGCGGACGGGACGCCGAGGCCCGCGCCGGAGCTCCGTCCGGTCCCGACGCGGGCCGCGCACGGTCGGCGGGGGCAGCGCGTCCCGGCGGAAGGAGCAGCCGGTCCCCGGGTCGGTCTCGGTCGGGCCGTCGCCGACTCCCGGGCGGCACCGGCGCGTTGGGACCGTACGCTGTGGTCATGGACGATGCGTCGATGGTCGGGCTGATGGGGCGGGTCACCGGGACGGTCGGGCCCGGGCTCGTCGGCGAGGTGATCGTCCGGGTGCGCGGCGGCGCCGAACACTTCCTCGCGTACCCGGCCGTCGGCACCGACCGCATCGAGCGCGGCACGGTCGTGATGGTCGTCGAGTACCTGCCGCCGAGAACGGTCTACGTCTCGGCGGCGTACGACAGTTGAGCCCGCGCCCTCGCAGGTGAGAGCCGCTTGTGGCGGTATGCGTCAAGATTGCAACAAGGATCCGTCAGCCCCTGTACCCGTGACCCGGCCGGGCGCACACTCCGTTCGTTCGGTGCCGAAAGGGCACCATTCAAAGGGGGCGTATGCCGATGATCATCGGCGTCGTTGCGGGGGCGGCGGTAGTCGCCGTCCTCATATTGATCGGCCTGTTCAAGGCGATGTGGCGGGTCGCGGAGCCGAACGAGGCACTCATCATCTCGGGCTCCAAGCACCGCACCGAGGGCCTTGAGGAGGGCATGGGGTTCCGTATCGTCACCGGACGCGGCACGCTGGTGCTGCCCGGAGTGCAGGCGGTGCGCAAGCTCTCCCTCGACCTGAACGAGACCGAGCTGCACGTGGACTGCGCGACCACCCAGGGCATTCCGCTGAAGGTGCGGGGCGTGGTCATCTTCAAGGTGGGCGACGACTTCGTGTCGATCGCCAACGCCGGCCGCCGTTTCCTCGACCAGCAGAAGATGATGTCGGAGCGGGTGCACAACGTCTTCGCCGGTCATCTCCGTTCCATCGTGGGCGGGTTGACGGTCGAGGAGATGATCCGCGACCGGGAGAAACTGACCGGGCAGACCCGCGCCGCCTGCGGTACGGAGATGGAGAAGCTCGGACTGATCGTGGACTCGCTGCAGATCCACGAGATCGAGGACCCCACGGGGTACATCCAGAACCTGGCGATGCCGCACGCGGCGGCCGTGCAGCGGGACGCGCGGATCGCGCAGGCCGAGGCGAACCGTCTCGCCACCGAGGCCGAGCAGCAGTCGTACGCCCGGATGGCGGAGGCCACCCGGGACAGCGAGATCCTCCAGGCCGGCTACCAGGCCGAGCGGGACAAGGCCGCCGCGAAGGCACAGCAGGCGGGTCCGCTCGCCGACGCGGCGGCCCGCCAGGAGGTCGTGGTCCAGGAGACCCGCGTCGCCGAACTGGAGGCGCAGCGGCGCGAGCAGCAGCTCCAGGTCGACGTCCGCAAGCCGGCCGACGCCCAGGCGTACGAGAAGCGGACGCTCGCGGAGGCCGAACGCGACGCCCGTATCTCGGCGGCGCAGGCCAAGGCGCGGGAGACGGAACTGGCGGCGGCGGCCGAGGCCACCCGGGTCAAGGCCGCGGCGAGCGCCGAGGCGGAGGCGACCGAGGCACGCGGCGTGGCGGCCGCCACCGCGACCCGGGCGACCGGTGAGGCCGAGGCCGCCGCCGCCCGGGCCAGGGGTCTGGCGGAGGCGGAGGCGACGAAGGCGAAGGGGCTCGCCGAGGCGGAGACCATCAAGGCGCGGGCAGCGGCTCTCGCCGAGAACCAGGAGGCGGTGGTCGCGCAGCAACTGGCCGAGAACTGGCCGGAGATCGTGAAGGCCGGCGCCTCCGCGTTCGGCAGCGTCGACAACATGGTGGTGCTCAACGGCGCCGACGGGGTGGCGGAGATGCTCGCCAAGGCGCTCACCATGGGCGGTACCGGACTCGGTCTGGCCCGGCAGCTGCTCGCCGCGATGAGCCCGAACGGGGAGGCGGCGAACGGGACTTCACCGCTGAACAACGGCATCGCGGCTCCGCCGGCGCAGAAGAGACCGGTGGCGAAGGCGGCCGTGGAGAAGGTGACGGTGGACCCCGACGGTCGCTGACCGTCACTGACGCACCGTCAGACGCCGGGCGCGGGCCCGGCGTCGCAGGTCAGGGGGGCACACTCTAGGGTGCCCCCGTGACTGCGTTTATCGATGAGACCGATGAGAACATCCCGGGCCGCTTCGGCGCCTCCGCGACCACGGAGGCCGACCCGCGTGACGTGGGCCGGGTGCGGACCGAGTACGCCCCCGCGCACGACGGCGACCCCGACCCCGGTGAGATCGTCTGGACCTGGGTGCCGTTCGAGGAGAACGACGGGCGCGGCAAGGACCGCCCGGTGCTCGTCGTCGCCCGGGAGGACGGCGGCACCCTCCTCGCCGTCCAGTTGTCCAGCAAGCGGCACGACGGCGACCGCGAGTGGGTGCCGATAGGCAGCGGACCGTGGGACCGGTCGGGGCGCGACTCGTGGGTCGCCGTGGACCGGGTCCTGCGGCTGCGTGAGGACGGTATGCGCCGGGAGGCGTGCGCACTCGACCGGATGCGGTTCAACCTGGTGGTGCACCGGCTGCGGGAGCGCTACGGCTGGCACTGACGCCCGGCGCGGACGGCCGGGAGCTCATGGCGCAACCCCCGTGTGCGCCATGAGCCCGGACCCCGCGAGTCCCCCGGCCGCTCCCCCGCCGTGCCCGTGAAGGCATCCTGAGCGATGCTGGTGATGCCCCGCAACGGAGTTTTCGGGACCTGGAAACGTCCGGAGAGCGAGAGATTCCCGACTCCGGACGCGGCGATGCGCACCCTTGTGCGAAACGACGCGAGGGTCTTGGGTGGGACGAGTGTGCCGGCCAGGACTCAACCGACACCTGGCCGGTGGCATGGTGGAATCTCAGGAGGATCCCGACATGTCCGATTCGGTAAGTGACTGTACGAAGCCGTACACCGCAGTCACCGAAGCAGAGGTGGAGGCCCTGGTAAGGGGCATCTGCTTCAAGACCGGCCCGCCCCGCAGGACCGGGGTCGAAGTGGAATGGCTCGTCCACGAGCTGCGCCGTCCGCAGCAGCCCGTGACACCCGAAAGACTCGCGGCGGCCTATGCCACGCTGAGGACCGTACCCCTGAGTTCGGCGCTCACCGTCGAACCCGGCGGCCAGCTGGAGCTGAGTTCCCAGCCCGCCGACTCCCTCATGGAGTGCATCGCAACCGTCTCCGCCGATCTCGACGCCGTCCGCGCCGTGCTGCGCGAGGCCGGACTCGGCCTGGTCGGCATGGGTCACGACCCCTGGCACCCCCCGCGCCGCTTCCTGCGCGAGCCGCGCTACGACGCGATGGAGCGGTGCCTGGACCGCACCGGCAGTGCGGGGCGGCGCATGATGTGCACCTCCGCCTCCGTCCAGGTGTGTCTCGACGCCGGACACGAGGAGCCGGGCCCGCTCGGCCTCGGGCGGCGCTGGTGGCTCGCGCACCAGCTGGGCGCGGTCCTGGTGGCCGCTTTCGCCAACTCGCCGCTGGCCCGTCACCGCCCCACCGGCTGGCTCTCCACCCGGCAGCTGCTCTGGACGGAGATCGGCCACGGCCGGGCCGGCGCGCCCCCGCTGGACGCCCCTCCGCGCGACGCCTGGGCCGCCCACGTCATGGACGCCCCGGTGATGTGCGTACGACGGGAGAGCGGCCCCTGGGACGTGCCCGACGGGCTCACGTTCCGGGAGTGGACCAGGTCGGGGGCGCCCCGACCGCCGACCCGGGAGGATCTCGACTACCACGTCTCGACGCTGTTCCCGCCGGTCAGGCCGCGCGGTCATCTGGAGCTGCGGATGATCGACGCGCAGCCCGGCGACGACGGCTGGATCGTGCCGCTGGCCGTGACGGCGGCGCTCTTCGACGACCCCGAGGCCGCCGAGACCGCCTACCGGACCGTGAAGCCGCTGGCCGAACGGACCCGGTCGCTGCCCGCGCCGCACAACCCGCTGTGGACCGACGCGGCCCGTCACGGGCTCGCCGATCCCGAGCTGCGCGAGGTGGCCGTCACGTGCTTCACGGCCGCGCTGGACGCGCTGCCCCGGCTGGGGGCCACCACCGAGGTCACGGACGCCGTCCGGGCGTACCTCGACCGCTATGTCATCCGGGGCCGCTGCCCCGCCGACGATCTGCTCGACCAGGTGCGCGGCACGGACAGCCGCCCGCACGGGAAGGACTTCCGCGCATGACCGACACCGATACGCCCGTCGGCCCTGACATCGATATCGAACTCCTCCGGCGGCGGGCGCTGACCACGCTCAGCGCGGCCCGGGACCGCACCACGCTGCTGACCAGCTGCGTGGAGGGCCCCGAACTCACCGCGCAGCACTCGCCGTTGATGTCCCCGCTGGTGTGGGACCTGGCCCACATCGGCAACCAGGAGGAGCTGTGGCTGCTGCGGGCCGTCGCCGGACGGGAGGCGCTGCGACCGGATATCGACGGCCTCTACGACGCGTTCGAGCACCCGCGCTCCGAGCGCCCGACGCTGCCGCTGCTGCCGCCGGAGGAGGCCCGCCGGTACGCGGCGGAGGTACGCGGACGGGTCCTGGACCTGCTGGAGAGCACCGCGTTCGGCGGCACCCGGCTGACCGAGGCCGGCTTCGCCTTCGGGATGATCGCGCAGCACGAACAGCAGCACGACGAGACGATGCTGATCACCCATCAGCTGCGCCGGGGCCCTCAGGTCCTGACCGCGCCGGACCCGGAGCCCGTGCCGCCGTTCACCGGCCCGGCCGAAGTCCTGGTCCCGGGCGGCCCGTTCACCATGGGCACCTCCACGGAACCGTGGGCGCTGGACAACGAACGCCCCGCACACCGGCGCGAGGTGGCGTCCTTCTGGATCGACACGACACCGGTCACCAACCACGCCTACCAGGCCTTCATCGACGACGGCGGCTACGACGACCCACGCTGGTGGACGACGGACGGCTGGGCGCACATCCGCCGACACTCCATCGATGCCCCGCAGTTCTGGTACCGCGAGGCAGGCCAGTGGCTGCGGCGGCGCTTCGGTGTCACCGAGGTGGTGGCCGCCGACGAGCCGGTGCTGCACGTGTGCTGGTACGAGGCGGACGCCTACGCCCGCTGGGCCGGGCGACGGCTGCCGACCGAGGCCGAGTGGGAGAAGGCGGCCCGCCACGACCCGGTCACCGGCCGCTCCACCCGCTACCCCTGGGGCGACGCCGACCCGGGTCCCGAGCACGCCAACCTCGGCCAGCGGCATCTGCGGCCGGCCCCCGCCGGTAGCTACCCGGCGGGCGAATCCCCGTACGGCGTAAGGCAGTTGATCGGTGACGTCTGGGAGTGGACGTCGAGCGACCTGGCGCCCTACCCCGGGTTCGCCGCGTTCCCGTACAAGGAGTACTCGGAGGTGTTCTTCGGCCCGGAGCACAAGGTGCTGCGGGGCGGCTCGTTCGCGGTGGACGAGGTGGCCTGCCGGGGCACGTTCCGCAACTGGGACTACCCGATCCGGCGGCAGATCTTCTCCGGCTTCCGCACGGCCCGCTCGGCGGTCGCCTGATGTGCCGTCACCTGGCGTACCTGGGACCCGAGGAGCCGCTCGGGCGGCTCCTCGTGGCCCCGGCGCACAGTCTGTACCGGCAGTCGTGGGAGCCCCGGCGGCAGCGGCACGGAACGGTCAACGCCGATGGTTTCGGCGTCGGTTGGTACGCGGACGGGGATCCGGTGCCGGCCCGCTACCGCCGCACCGGGCCCGTCTGGGCCGACCTGTCCTTCGCCGACCTGGCCAGGGTGGTGCGCTCGGGGGCCCTGCTGGCCGCCGTACGGGACGCGACCCTGGCCGGGGCGGACGGAGAGGCCGCGGCGGCGCCGTTCGCGGCGGGCACCTGGCTGTTCAGCCACAACGGCGCGGTCATCGGCTGGCCGCGCTCACTCGCGGCCCTCGCCGGGCGGCTGCCCGCGGCGGAGCTGCTGTCGCTGGAGGCACGCTGCGACTCCGCGCTCGTCTGGGCCCTGGTCCTGAACCGGCTGCGCTCCGGTGACGAGGAGGGCCAGGCGCTGGCCGACACGGTCGTGGAGGTCGCCGCGGCGGCCCCCGGCTCCCGGCTCAACCTCCTGCTGACCAACGGCGAGACGATCGCCGCCACGGCCTGGGGCGACAGCCTCTGGTACCTCGCGGAGCCCGGCCGCCGCACCGTCGTCGCCTCCGAGCCCTACGACGACGACCCGCACTGGCAGGAGGTCCCCGACCGCACCCTGCTGGCGGCGAGCCGCACCGACGTGCTGCTCACCCCGCTCAAGGAGCTGACCTCCGACCCCGCACCCGCACCCGCACCATCGAGGGAGACCCGTACGTGAGTCCGTTCCTCCTCACCCGCACCCTGCCCGAGGACGCCACCGAGGCCGCCCTGCGCGCCGACGTCCAGCACGGCCTCTCCCGCACCCCGAAGTCGCTGCCGCCCAAGTGGTTCTACGACGCGCACGGCAGCGAACTCTTCGAGCGGATCACCGAGTTGCCCGAGTACTACCCCACCCGCGCCGAGCGCGAGATCCTGCTCGACCGGGCGGCCGACATCGCCGCGGCGACCGGCGCCCGCACCCTCGTCGAACTGGGCTCCGGCTCCTCGGAGAAGACGCGCTTCCTCCTCGACGCGCTCACCGGCCTGCGCCTGTACGTCCCCGTGGACGTCAGCGAGAGCGCGCTCACCCAGGCCGGACACGCCCTGATCGCGGAGCGGCCCGCCCTCGACGTGCATGCCCTGATCGCCGACTTCACGGCCGCCATGACCCTGCCGGACACACCGGGCCCACGGCTGCTGGCCTTCCTCGGCGGAACCGTCGGCAACCTGCTCCCGGCCGAGCGTGCCGCGTTCCTCTCCGGGGTCCGCGCCCTGCTGTCGCCGGGCGACGCGCTGCTGCTCGGCACCGACCTGGTGAAGGACGAGACCGTCCTGGTCAGGGCCTACGACGACGCGGCCGGGGTGACGGCCGCGTTCAACAAGAACGTCCTGACCGTGGTCAACCGCGAACTGGGCGCCGACTTCGACCCCGGCGCCTTCGACCACGTCGCCCTCTGGGACGCCGGTGCCGAGTGGATCGAGATGCGGCTGCGGTCCCGTACGGAGCAGACGGTGAAGGTCCGGGCCCTCGGTCTCGCCGTCGACTTCGCACCGGGTGAGGAGCTGCGCACCGAGATCTCGGCGAAGTTCCGCCGGGAGGGTGTGCGCTCCGAACTGGCCGCCGCGGGGCTTGAGTTGGCGCACTGGTGGACGGACCGGGAGGAACGCTTCGCGCTGTCACTCAGCGTGGTGGGCTGACCCTGGGTGACGGGCCGTCTCGCGCGCCGCCGCGCCGTGGGGCACGGTGGAGTCACGCGTGACGCGCCCGTCACGGCCGAGAGGAGCACCCCATGTCCGACCACACCTACCGGGTCACCGAGATCGTCGGAACCTCTCACGAGGGCATCGACCAGGCCATCCGCAACGGCGTCTCCCGTGCCTCGCGGACGCTGCGCAACCTGGACTGGTTCGAGGTGACCCAGGTGAGGGGCCAGATCGAGAACGGTCAGGTCGAGCACTACCAGGTCGGCCTCAAGGTGGGCTTCCGGATCGACGACGAGGCCTGACGGTCCGCCCCCGGGCCGCCGCTCGCCGGATGCCCGGGTCCCTGGGGCGCCCGGGGACCGTCAGGTCCGTCCCTCGTCCTCCTGCGCCGACTCCAGCGCGGCGGAGGAGGCCCCCCAGCGGGCCCGTACCACGGTGAACCCGGCCTGCTCGGCGTCGTCGCACACCAGCTCGTCGTCGTCCACCAGGACGCTGATCTCCTGCTGCCGGGCCAGGCGCCGCAGGATCTGCAGCTTGGTGTGGCGGGCGGGCCTGCGGTCGAAGTCGCGCCGCATGAAGACGCGCCCGTCGGGCAGCCCCTGCGCGGTGAGCCAGACGATCGTGTCGCGGCGGCAGCGCTCGGGGCGTCCGGTCAGATAGACGACCTCGCACTTCTCGGCGCTCGCCAGAGCCAGCGCGACCCCCTCGGCGAGCGGCGGGTCCTGCGTGGCGGCGGCGAAGAAGCCGTCCCAGTCCTTCGGCTCCTGCTGGAGGAACCGCTGCCGGTGCGCGGTGTCGGCCAACGTGTTGTCGAGGTCGAACACGGCGAGCGGGAGCGTGCTGTCATCTGTCACACCGCTCACCTTAGACAGGAGCGGAAGCGGCCCCCGGTGCCGGGGAGTCCCGGCCCGGGCCGCATGCTTCTCCCATGCCTTCCGTCTCCGCCGCCGCTCCCGCAGCTCCCGGCGCTCCCGCCCCGCGTACGTTCCTGCTGGGCGCCGCGCGGGCGCGGCCCTGCACCCTGGTGGTCTGCCGGGGCTGCTGCTGCGGCGATCCGCGCAAGCATCCGGGCACGGATCACGCCTGGCAGCTGGAGCGGCTGCGGGCGGGCGCCGCCGAGCACGGGTTCGCCGTCCGTACGACGGAGTGCCTCGGCCCGTGCGACCAGGCCAACGTCATCGTCGTCCAGCCGTCGGCCGCCGGGCGCCGGGCCGGCGGCCGGCCGGCCTGGGTCGGGTTCGCCATGGACGACGACTGCACCGAGGAACTCCTCCAGTGGGCGGCGGCGGGCGGGCCGGGGGTCGCCGAGCCGCCCGTCACGCTGGAGTTGCAGTTCATCGAGCCGCCCCGGGACGCACGGGTCCGCTCGCGCCGCTGACGGCGGTGCCCGCCGCACGACCGGTCCGGCCGGCGCCCACGGCCGCCTCCCCGGCTGCCCGTCACCCCGGTCGGCGCCCGGCATAGGCTGCGGAGCGGAAAGGAATCAGCGCAGATGACAGCCACCGAACCCGCCGGCTCCCGGCCGCCGGCCGTGCCCTTCTCCGTCCTCGACCGTTCCCGCACCCGTGCGGGCCGCCCGCCCGCCGAGGCGCTGCGGGACACCGTGCGGCTGGCGCGGGAGGTGGAGCGGCTGGGGTACCACCGGTTCTGGGTGTCGGAGCACCACGGCGTCCCCGGGGTCGCCGGTTCCGCGCCGACCGTGCTGGCCGCCGCCGTCGCCTCGGCCACCCGGACGATCCGGGTCGGCACCGGCGGAGTGATGCTGCCCAACCACCAACCCCTGGTCGTGGCCGAGCAGTTCGGGGTGCTGGAGGCGCTCTTCCCGGGCCGGATCGACATGGGGCTCGGCCGCTCGGTCGGCTTCACGGACGGCGTGCGCAGGGCGCTGGGGCGCGACAAGGGCGACGCCGACGACTTCGCCGCACACCTCGAGGAACTCCTGGGCTGGTTCCGGGGCACCTCCCCCACGGGGGTGCACGCGCGGCCGGCGGAGGGGCTGAGCGTGCCGCCGTTCGTGCTCGCCATGGGCGAGGGCGCCGAGATCGCCGCGCGGGCCGGGCTGCCCATGGTCATCGGCGACCTCGGGAACCGGGAGAAGATGCTGCGCGGCATCGACCGCTACCGCACGGAGTTCCGGCCCTCGCCATGGGCGGCGAAACCGTACGTCGTCGTCTCGGGCGCGATCGCGGTGGCCGAATCCGAGGAAGCGGCACGGCGGCTGCTCGTCCCCGAGGCCTGGTCCATGGCGTACTCGCGCACCCACGGCACCTTCCCGCCCCTGCCGCCCGCCGAGCGCGTCGAGGCACTGACGATGAGCGGCAGGGAGCGCGGCTTCTACGAGTCCGGGCTGACCGGGCGGCTCGCGGGCACCCAGGAACGGGTCGCCCACGAGCTGGCCGCGGTGCTGGCGGAGACGGGGGCCCAGGAGGTCCTCGTCACCACCAGCACCTACGACCGGGAGGCCCTGCTGGACTCCTTCCGGCGGCTCGCCCGGATCGCCTCGCTCACGGGGTGAGCACCGACCGGAAGCGGCCGGCACCCGGGCGGGCATCCGCCGGCAGGCCCCGCCCGCTCCGGTCCAGGAACAGGCACCACCTGTGCATACAATCGGTCGATTTGTCCCGACCCGGCCGAAGACGCGTACGGAGCAGCCCCTGATGTCCAGCTCACCCGACCCGTACGTCCGGGTCCGCGGCGCCCGCGAGCACAACCTGAAGAACGTGGACGTCGACATCCCCCGGGACGTGTTGACCGTGTTCACAGGGGTGTCCGGCTCGGGGAAGTCGTCGCTCGCCTTCGGCACCATCTACGCGGAGGCCCAGCGCCGCTACTTCGAGTCGGTCGCGCCGTACGCCCGCCGGCTCATCCATCAGGTCGGCGCCCCCAAGGTCGGCGAGATCACCGGCCTGCCGCCCGCCGTCTCCCTCCAGCAGCGCCGCGCCGCCCCCACCTCCCGCTCCTCCGTCGGCACGGTCACCAGCCTCTCCAACTCCCTGCGCATGCTCTTCTCCCGCGCCGGTGACTATCCGCCGGGCGCCGCGCGGCTGGACTCTGACTCCTTCTCCCCCAACACGGCGGTGGGGGCGTGCCCCGAGTGCCACGGTCTGGGCCGGGTGCACCGGACGACCGAGGAGTCGCTGGTCCCCGACCCCGGGCTGTCGATCCGGGACGGCGCGATCGCCGCGTGGCCGGGCGCCTGGCAGGGCAAGAACCTGCGGGACATCCTCGACGCGCTCGGTCACGACGTGCACCGGCCGTGGCGCGAACTGCCCGCCCGGGAGCGCGAGTGGATCCTGTTCACCGACGAGCAGCCGGTGGTGACCGTGCACCCGGTGCGGGACGCCGACCGGATCCAACGGCCGTACCAGGGCACGTACATGAGCGCACGACGCTACGTCCTGAAGACGTTCGCGGACTCCAAGAGCCCCCAACTGCGGGCCCGGGCGGAGCGGTTCCTGACCAGTACGCCGTGCCCGGTGTGCGGTGGCGCGAGGCTGCGCGCGGAGGCGCTGGCGGTGACCGTCGCGGGCCGTACGATCGCCGAACTCGCCGCGCTGCCGCTCGCGGAACTGGCCGGCGCGCTCAGCGGGGACTCCGAGGCCGCACGCGTCCTCACCGAGGACCTCACCTCCCGTATCGCCCCCGTCCTCGAACTCGGCCTCGGCTACCTCAGCCTGGACCGCGCCACCCCCACCCTCTCCGCGGGCGAGCTGCAACGGCTGCGCCTGGCAACGCAGTTGCGCTCCGGCCTCTTCGGTGTCGTCTACGTCCTGGACGAGCCGTCCGCCGGACTGCACCCGGCGGACACCGAGGCGCTGCTCGGGGTGCTGGAGCGGCTGAAGTCGGCCGGCAACTCGGTCTTCGTCGTCGAGCACCACCTCGACGTGGTGCGCGGCGCCGAGTGGCTGGTCGACGTGGGTCCGCTCGCCGGGGAGCACGGCGGACGGGTGCTGCACAGCGGGCCGGTGGACGGGCTGGAGCGGGTGGCGGAGTCGGTGACGGCCCGCTTCCTGTTCGACCGCTCCCCCGCGCCCGACCGTCAAGTCCGCGCTCCGCGGGGCTGGTTGGGGGTGGGTCCGGTGACCCGGCACAACCTGCGCGGGGTGACGGCCGACGTGCCGCTCGGTGTGTTCACCGCGGTCACCGGTGTCTCCGGGTCCGGCAAGTCGACGCTCATCGGTGAGATCACGGAGCAACTACCGGGCGTCGGACGGCTGGTGTCGGTCGACCAGAAGCCGATCGGCCGCACCCCGCGCTCGAACCTCGCCACCTACACCGGCCTCTTCGACGTCGTCCGGAAGGTGTTCGCCGCCACCGACCAGGCCCGGCAACGGGGTTACGGCGTGGGCCGGTTCTCCTTCAACGTCGCCGGGGGTCCCTCCGCCGGCGGAGGACGCTGCGAGACCTGCCAGGGCGAGGGGTTCGTCAGCGTGGAGCTGCTCTTCCTCCCCAGCACCTACGCACCGTGCCCGGAGTGCGGCGGGGCGCGCTACAACCCCGAGACGCTCGAAGTGACGTACCGGGGAAGGAACATCGCGCAGGTCCTGGACCTGACCGTGGAGGCCGCGGCGGACTTCTTCGCGGACACCCCGGCCGTGGCCCGCAGCCTCGGCGCGCTGCTCGACGTCGGCCTCGGCTATCTCTCCCTCGGCCGGCCGGCGACGGACCTGTCGGGCGGCGAGGCCCAGCGCATCAAGCTGGCGAACGAACTCCAGCGCGGGCGGCGCGGCCACACCCTGTACCTCCTCGACGAGCCGACGACCGGTCTTCATCCGGCCGATGTCGAGGTGCTGCTGCGCCAGTTGCACGGTCTCGTGGACGCCGGTCACACGGTGGTGGTCGTCGAGCACGACATGGACGTGGTGGCCGGCGCCGACTGGGTGGTCGACCTCGGACCGGGCGGCGGCGACGCGGGCGGCCGGATCGTCGCGGCGGGACCACCGGCCGAGGTGGCCCGGGATCCGGGCAGCGCCACGGCACCGTATCTCGCCCGGGCGCTCGGAGGGGTCCGGTAGGGCTCTGTCGAGGGATCAATGGGCCTTCCAACCGGCGTTCTCGGGGATCGTTTTCTGGGGCACTCGCACCTGGATGAGGGACGGCCCCCTCGCGTTCTCCAGTGCACCCGTCACGGCCTCCCCCAGCTCGCCGTACGTGCCGACCTCCCATCCCCGGCAGCCGAAGACGTCCGCCAGCTTGCTGTAGTTCCAGCGGTGCAGCTCGCAGGGCTGGTAGAACGGCTCGTCGGTGTGGAACACGGCCGCGTCGGCGAGCCACTGCTCCACGGCGTAGACGCCGTTGTCGATGACGAAGATGATCGGGTCGAGCCCCAACCGCGTCTGCGTCGACAGGCATTGGGCGGTCATCTGGAAGCCGCCGTCACCCGAGAAGACCATGACCCGCTGGTCAAAACCCTTCGCCAGGCAGATACCCGTCGCGGCCGGCGCGCTGTAACCGATCGACGAGTAGGACGACTGGACGATGAACCCGCCCCGGCTGGGCACTTCGAGCAGCAGACTCCCGAAGTAGTTCATGCTCGCGTCGGCGCCGACGATGGTGTTCCTGTCGACGTACTGCTGGATGTAGTCGTAGAACCCCTGGTACGTGATGACATCGGCCCCGTCGACGGTCGGCGCGCTGCGGGCCGGGATCTCCGGCAGTTTCCGCTCCTTGGGCGCGATCTTCTCCGCCAGGATGCCGTCGATCAGGTGCTCCAACGCGACCTGCCCGCCGAAATAGGTGCCGAACTTGACCGCGTCGAACGACGCGAACGCGGTCTTTGCGTAATCCGGGTCCCAGCCCAACGAGTTGATGTCCGTCAGCCACACCCCGAGGGCCAGGACGAAGTCGGACGTGCCGGCCAGCTCCGTCACGACCGTCGACGACGCCTGGCCGTCGAGCACGCCGACGAACAGCGGGTCGTCCTCGGACAGGACGGCCTTGCTGAGGAGTTCCGTGGCGAAGGGGACGTTCAGTTGCTGGATCAAACTCATGGCCTTGTCCTGAAGGCCGAAACGGTCGATCTCCACGCCGAGCCAGATGAGGGGATTCTCGGCGCTTTCGAGCTGTGCGCATATCTGGGCGACCGACTGTTGGAGACTGGTCTCGTCCGACATGATCCTGGCCGGCCGGAGAACGCCCCTCGGCGGCTCGCACTCCAAGTCGACCATGTCCTGGAGCAGTTCGATGTAGACCGGGCGACGCGCGCTGACGCACTGGGTCAGCGCGTAGTCGATGAGCGTCGGAGCGAGGTCCGGATTGTCGATCCTTATGGCCGCCACCGTCAGGTGCTCGAACGACTGGAGATCCGTGTCGCGTCCGCTGATGAAGTGATGCGCGCTGAAGCCGGTCTGCTCGAAGGTGATGGTCTTCTTCACGCTCGGTGTGCCGTTGATCAGCACGAGCGGCACCCTCTCGACATAGGCGCCGGCGACAGCGTTCACGGCACACAGCGCGCCCGCGGAGTAGGTGACGCAGAGGGCGCCGATTCCCTTGATCCTGGCGTATCCGTCCGCCGCGTAACCGGCGTTGACCTCGTTGACTTCCTCGACGATGTTCATGCCGCTCGGCGCGACATACCGGTTCAGCCACTCGATCGAGTAGTCGCCCGCGATCGCGAACAGGTGCTCCAACCCCAGTTGGCGGAGCCGGTCCACCAGGTACCGTCCTACAGTGCAGCCCTCGTTCATGGTTGACGCACCTCCGTGGTCAGTAGTCGCTCGCGCCGCCGAACAGCCGGGGCAGGTAGATGTCGAAGATGCCCGGGCACCTGCGTTCCGGATACCGCTGGAGCAGGAAACTCCTGAAGGCGTCGCCCGTCAGCCCGTTGTCGACGGCCTGCCGGGCGGCGGAGAGGTACTCGATGTTGCGGGCGACCTCGTTCTTGTCGGCCGGCAAGCCGTGGCCCGGCATGAACAACTCGTACTCCGACACCAGCATGTCCTGCAGCACCCGGATCCAGTGGTCCATGTGTTTCGTCAGGTACAGATGGGTGCCGCTGTAGATCAGGTCCTGAGTGAAGTACACGCCTGTCTCGGGAAGTTTGATGGTGAGGTGGTAGTCGATCTCGGTGTCCGTCACCCGGTCGAAGACATACCTGACCCCGTCGATCGTCTCCTCACCGGGACCGGCGACATGTTCGGGAACGACTATGCGCTCCGGGGCGAGGTCACCGAGTTTCTGGTGGTCACTTCTCGAATCCTCTCCGTGGTCACGGATGAACGTCATGGTTTCGGAGAGCGTGTGGACCGGGACGTCGGTGAACGCGGTCCCCAGACCGAACCAGTGGTCCGGGTGCCGGTGAGAGAGGTACAGCCGGTCGATCGGCTTGCCCAGGCTGTCCGCGTAGTCCCGGAACGCCCTGGCGTAGGGGGCGAGGAACTGGCCGTCGACGAGGACCAGTCGGTGCTCGGTCTCGATGATGTGCGTGGCGTTCGCGATGTTGTTGTACGCGAAGGACGCGACGAAGGTGTGGATACGGACGTCGCTCGTCCGCTTCACGACCATGATGATGGGGTCCGACATCTGAGCCAGCATGGGCGGCCTCTCCGACGTTATGCGGTCTTCTCCCGCAGCTCCTCCAACGCGGCCCTCGCCACGTCGTAGGCGCTGTCCCGGTCGGGCACCGGGTCGTCCTCGCCGGGTCGCCAGAAGCGCCGGCGTGCCATGCGCATGGAGCTGTCGAACGGCGGGATCGCGTTGAACACCTCGATCAGGTACGGCCCGCGGTACACCGGCTCGATCTCGTGGGAGATGACGTCCCACGGGATCCAGCTGTCCTTCACCGCCCCCCGGTCGGGCGCGGAGATGTGGACGTAGTAGAGCCGGTCCTGCCGTACCGCTCGCGCGACGTTCTCCCTGAGGACCGCCGGGCCCTGGCTCTCCATCAGGACCTGCGCCGTGTCGATCGTCACGCCGCCCCGCGCGTGCTCAAGGCCCTCAAGGAAGTCCAGTACCTCCGAGACCATGTTGGGCGGCGGTGTCTCCCAGCTCTTGACGGGCTCGACGGCGAGCCTCACCTCTCGCGCCGCGGCGTACTCCAGCAGCTCTTCGAAGACGGAACGGGCCGCCTCGTAGCGCGGTTTCATCCACTCCTGGAGGGCGTCGCTCCAGATCGGCTCGTCGGTCTCCGTGACCGGGAAGACGCCGTAGGGGTAGATGAACGGCCCGGACATGATCGAGTCGCCGCCCAGGACCCGTGTGATGTCGACGCGTGACTTGAGGTAGGACAGGGCCTGTTGGCGCTGCTCCTCGTAGGGCGACGTCGGGTCGAAGGTGCGCGTGGTCCCGACGTTGGTGGTGAACTTCACCTCGCCGAGCCCCGCTTGGTCGAAGGTCTTCTTGAGGCCGACGTAGCGGTCGACCTCGACTTTGTGGTCGACGGTCGCGGGCTGGGCGGCGATGTGCACGTCGAAACCGTCGTAGCCCATGTCGGTGAGGGTCTTGAGGTGCCGGATCAGTGTCCGGCAATACCGCGCGTCCCCGGGCCGCAGGTCGGCCGTGAACATGAAGAAGCTGAAGAGTACGTCTCGTCCGGCTTTCGCGTTCATGGTCACCAGCCCAGGACGTCGGCGAGGTAGGCGCGGGCCTTCTTGGCGTACTCGAGCGGGACGGCCTTGTTGGGGTCCTGTTCCGCCTCCACGACCAGCCACCCCTGGTAATGCGCGGCGCCCAGCGCTCCGAGGATGGGCCGGAAGTCGATGCCGCCGTCTCCCGGCACGGTGAAGACGCCGAACTCGATGCCCTCCTGGAACGACAGGCCCTCTTCCCGCACCCTGCGCACGATCTCGGGCCGGACGCTCTTCAGGTGGACATGGCCGATACGGTCGGCGTAGGCCCTGGCCAGCTCCAGCGGATCGTCGCCGGCGAAGGCGATGTGGCCGGTGTCGAGCAGCAGGTGCACATACCCGGGATCGGTCGAGGCCATCAGCCGGTCGATGTCGGCCCGCGTCATGACGCCGGTGCCCATGTGGTGGTGGTAGCTGAGCTTCATCCCGGCCGAGCCGGCGATCTTGCCGAGCTCGTCCAGGCCGGACGTGAGGGCGTCCCACTGGGGGTCGGTGAAGACCGGACGGTTGGCGAACACGTCCACGGGCAGCAGGTGCGACGAAGCGCCGAACTCGGCCACCACCAGCTCGCTCCCGCCCAGCGCCCTGATGCGGGCCAGGGTCTCCTCGAAGGCGGCGATCGTCTTCTGCCGCATGTTGCCGACCGTGAAGTACGTGCTCGTCCAGGGCTCGGACACCCGCAGGCCGCGGAGATCGAGGGCGGCCTTCAACTCGGCGGTGTCCGCGGGGTACTTGTGCCCGAGGCTGCACCCCTCGAAGCCGGCGAGCGCCATGTCGCTCACGGCCTGGCCGAAGGAGATGCCGGCGTCGATGCTGGGAAAGTCGTCGTTCCACCACAGGGTGCAGCAGACGCCGAGCTTCACCTTGTCCGGGCTGAGACGCTCGGTTACGTCCGTCATCTTGTCGCCTCTTTCAGGTAGCGGTCCGCGATGCGGGGTGGCTGGGCCCAGGAGCCGTATCCGGGTGCCTTCGCACCCGGCGGATTGGCTCCGATGGCCCGCCACAGCAGCCCCTCCTGGTAGGCGGCGGGGGTGACCGTGGAGGTTCCCGCCGCCGTCTGGGCCCCGTAGCGGTCGATCCACTCGGGCGGCAGCGCGTACCACAGCCCGGCGTACCAGAGCTTGATCACGTTGCGGGCCACCGGGCCGAGCCGGTCGTCGCTGAGAATCCGGTGGCGCAGGGCCCGGTCGAACAGGTCCCGGTCGAGTGGCGCCCGGGCGTGGCTTCCGGCGCTTCCGGCGGCGTCGGCCCGGGCCGCCCGGTGGGCGTCCAGGAGGGCGGCGACGACCTCGTCGCCGCAGGCGGCCCGCACTTTCGCCAGATACTTGTGGGCCATGCCGGTGCCGAGCAGATCGGTCTCCTCGAAGGCGGTGAGGTCGACCGACAGGAGGAGGAACCTTTCGAACGACGGGGCGGTCATCGCGTCACCGTCCGAACTGCCGCACTGGCGACGCCTGGTGGGGCCGGCGGATCGGACCCGGCCGCGGCCGGAATCTCGAAGGTGGGAGCGGCGTGCTGGCCGTCGCTGCCGGGCAGCGGGTTGCACACCAGCCGGTTGAACCCGTCGCGCAGGCGGAACATCTCGCAGACGCCCTCCTGCAAGAGGCCCGGCCGCCCGTTGAACGCCTTCGTGAGCAGCGCGAGGAAGTCGCCGTACTCGGCGTTGAACTCCCGTGCCACCCGGGCGAGTTCGGATCCCGCCGGATAGTCGGCCAGCCGGACGCTCACCTTCACCTGGTGCACGTCGTCCCAGGCGATGCTCAGCGGAGGCCCCGAGGGCGCACCGGGGTGGTCGCCCACCTGGTAGTAGCGCCCGAGTTGCAGCTGCCGGAACCGGTAGTAGTGGGCCAGCTCCCCGTCCGCGTTGTAGATGCCTGAGTCGAGGCCCTCGCCCTGGCCCGCGATGAAGCGGAGCGCCTGCTGCGCCGAGTCGAGGTCGGAGACGACGATCATCTCCCCGCCGCCGGAGTAGAAGTACTCGGGGCCCACCTGACGGGCCGGATCCCCGCAGAACAGCGCGGGGTCGCCGACCGCCACCTTTTCGAGCCCTTCGCTTATCTCCTCGTAGAACTCGCCGATGCTGTAGAAGCGCATCTCCTCGGCCGTGGGGCTGGAGACCAGGAGCGGGGTCCTGCCGTCCGTCGTCCGCACCAGCCGCGAGTCGACGCTCGGGGCCTTGCCCGGCCGCTCGATCTTGCAGAACGTCTCCACCGCTTCGGGGGAGAACGGCCGCAGGTCGACGGTGAAATCGTCCTCCCCGTCCGGCAGGTAGGCCGGATAGGACGGCACGAAGCCGGGCCGGGTCAGGTCGGGCTTGCCGCCGATGGCGTTCAGGATGTTGGCGACGAGGGTCAGGTGCAGCATCTCCTCCACCGCGGTCACCCGGATGATGTGGGCGGCGTCGGAGTTGGTGCCGGAACGGATGGAGTAGTACGCGGTCAGGTACGGCGGGATGGTCGCGTGCTCCAGGGACATCGCCGCGTTCAGGTAGCTGAGCAGGTCGTCGCGGTTCTCGATGGTCGACACGGTCATGGGGCCGCCTCCCCCTGGACGGCCGGTGCCGCGAGGCGCCGGTCGGAGGTCACGTATATCGGCGCGGTCTCGGAGTCGAGCTGCGCCAGCATGGCCCGGACGCTGCGCAGGCACAGGGCGGCGACGGTGAGCGTCACGTTCGAGGTGCCCACGGTGGGCATGCTTCCGCCGCCCACCATGTAGAGGTTCTCGTGATCCCAGCACCGCTGGTCCGCGTTCACCACCGAGTCCGACGGCGTGCGGCCCATCACATGGGTGCCGGCGAGGTGGTTGCCCCCGCGGAGCTCGTACCCCACGCCGTCGTGGACGGTGTAGCCCCAGAAGTTCGGGTCGTACGCGGTGTGGTCCTCGGCCCCCAGCCGGGCGAAGATCCGCTTCGACAGCTGCCGGGCGTACGCCACCCCCCGCATCGTGTACTCGGGTATGTCGTAGGTGAGCACGGGCCGCATGTTCCCCAACTTGTCGGTGAAGTCCGGGCTCACGGTGACCCGGTTGCTCGGGTCGGCGGGGACCTCGACCATGAACGCCAGCTGCAACTGGCGGGACACCTGGTCCACCAGGCCCTGGCGGAGGGACTCGCCGTAGCGGCCACCGGAGTCCACCAGGCCGATCAGGTCGGTCATCGGCGCGCCCCGGGCCCAGCCCCAGCCGTCGTTGTGGATGTCGACGGTGAACGCCGCCTGGTGGCCGCGGAAGCGGCCGGCGCGCAGGTCGGTGATGCCGCCCGTGCAGTTCGTGCCGCGGAAGGTGCCGGCCACCTCGGGCAGCAGGCCCCACGCCAGCAGGTAGGCGTGGTCCATGAAGTTGCGTCCCATCAGGCCGCTCGAACCGCGCAGGCCGGAGGCGAGCATCAGCCGGGGGTTCTCCACCGCGTTGGCGGCCAGGACGAAGAGCCGGCCGCGGGCCCTCATCGTGGTGTAGCCGGGACTGTCGGGCCGGTCGTAGCGGCGGTACTCGATCTCGGTCACCCGGTGCGTGTCCTCGTCGACGTGCACCTTGTGGGCCACCGCCTGGGCCACCAGGTCGACCCGGCCGCTCTGGAGGGCCAGGGCGAGGGTCTTGCCCGCGTTGTACTTGGCCTGCACCGGGCAGATGGGCACGCAGTTGTTGTTGCCCTGGCAGCGCTCGCCGACCTCGACCTGGTACGCGCTCACTGCTCCTCGCGGCACGAATCCGCGCCCGCCGTCGTAGGCCGGGTTCGGTATCCCGTTCCGGCCCTGCGGGAACGGCCGGACCCGCAACTCCCGCCGTTCACCGTCGAGTTCGGCCGGCATCCCGTCGATGTCCTTGGCGACCATCCGGTCCAGGTAGGAGAGGGGCAGCCCCTTCATGGGGAAGACGTACTCCTCGTCGAAGGTGATCCCGAGGTAGGCCTGGTCCTCCACGTCGGCGGAGACGCCGATCTCGCGTTCGGCCTCGTTGTAGTACGGGGCGAGGTCCTCGTAGGTGAGCGGCCAGTCCGCCCCCTCGCCGTAGAGCGTCCGCATCCGGAAGTCCTCGGGCAGCATCCGCAGCGTCTTGCCCTCCCAGTGCATGGTGGTGCCGCCGAGGACCCGCGTGTAGGTGGTGTCGGTGGCCAGGGGCCCGCTCTGGACGATGTAGGCGGAGGCGTCGGGCTCGCCCGGGGTGATGCGCCGCGCGTCGGTGGAGCGGGGCATCGGGGCGTTGGCGACGGCCGGGTAGGGGGCCTGGTTGTCCTTGCTGATGGCCGAGTAGAACCGGTCGAGGTAGCGCTCGTAGCCTCTCAGGGTGAGGTCTTCGGCCGGGCCCGCTTCGAGGAGCAGCACCCTTCTGCCGGCGTCACTCAGCCGCAGGGCGACAAGGGCGCCGGCGATCCCGCCGCCGACGATGACGGCGTCGTAGAGGACCTCGGCCGCCGTCCCGGGATCGGTGCGGTGCGCCGCCCCCTCGGGGAACTTCGCGTACATGGGAAGTCACTCCTCCACTGCCAGGCGCGCCCGGAACCGGCGTGGCGGCCGGAGTTCGAGCCGGTCGGCCGCGGTCACACAGCCTCGGCCCGGGCGCGCGTGGTGGACAGATGGGCGGCGTCCTCGTCGGTACCGGGGCTGAAGGCCGGGGCCGATGGACGGCGCGGGGAGAGCGCGGATCGTTGACAGCGACTTCGACGGTCACGGTACACACCGCGAGTCCGGTGTCGCTGCTGGTCACGCGGCGCGTAGAGCCCTGCCGCTCCACCAACGATACGCGGGAACCCCCAAGATCGCCGAGTGAGCCGCGGTCGCCCGCCCCGGGCCGACTCGGCCGGCCCGGGGCACGGCCTCCCCATGCCCGCGACCTGACGGAGGACGAGAGGGAGTTGCCTGAGAGAACGTCAGAAATGCTTCCACGTGCGCGACTTGCCGCGCGGCCTGGTGGTCACCATGGACGCCCCGCACACCTTGCCCACCCAACTCGCCTTCACCGCGCACCTGTTGCCGACCCGCCACGCCCCGGTGCGGAGCAGGCCGCCGTCCGTACGCCCGGGCCGCGCGGGAGGACGGCCCGGGCCGGCCGGCGGCCGTGTTGCGGTCTCCCCCGCCAGTGCTTTCATGGAAACGAAGACCTGCCCAAGCACCGGATGTCCGTGAGGCAGACGCCCTCGACGCGGGGCGGCGATATCGCGCTGTGGCAGCGCGCAGCGGAGAACGCGGCGGTGCTGCGTGGCATCGCGAGTACACCTCGCCCGTTTCCCCGCGCGCCCGCACTCGGCGCTCGTACGACGTCCCGCCCATGATGTGCAGCGTGGAGGGAACGGACCTCATGCCCACCAAGGTGATCCGCCGTCCCGAAGGCAAGGAACGGCCTCGCAGCGCCCCCTGGTACACGTTGTATCCGCGACGGGCATGGTCCCGGATGTCAGGGGCGACGGGCAGGAGATGGCGCACGTTCAGGACCGAGAGGGAGGCGCACAGGAGCGTCGCCACAGCTCACAACTGGCGCCCCGGGTGGTTCTCCCTCGGCCCCCTGCTGCGTGCGTACGCTCTCCTCGGGACGGCCGTGCTGCTCGCCTGGCTGGGACTGGACTTCTACGATTACTCGCAACCCCACCACAAGTCAGAGTTCGACACCGTGCTGGATTCCCACTGGTTCGACGCCGTTTCCTCCATCGTGAGCCCCATTCTGACGGGCTCCCTGCTCCTGGCGTTCTTCCTTCTGTACTCGTACCACAAGACCAAGAAGCCGCTCATCGAGAAGGCGCGTACGCGTCCGCACGAACTGGTTCCCACGGCCGGGACCCTCGTCAACCGGATCGTCGGGCGCCGCGAACTGTCGCAGATGATGGCCCGGACACTCCGTAACCGGAAAACGCGGAAGCCCTATCTGCTCGTCGGCGGCGTGGGCGTCGGCAAGACAGCCGTGCTGGTGCAGCTCACCCGGATGCTGGCGGAGCAGTCCGCCGTTCCGGTGCCCATAAGCCTGCGCGACACGAAGGGCGACGGGGAACTCGACTTCGAGGAGATGGCACGGCGCCGCTTCGTGGAGGAAGCCGACCAGGGAGTGCTCGCCGGCAGCAGCATCGAC
Organism: Streptomyces sp. NPDC005423; assembly: GCF_040606415.1. Taxonomy (NCBI): domain Bacteria; kingdom Bacillati; phylum Actinomycetota; class Actinomycetes; order Kitasatosporales; family Streptomycetaceae; genus Streptomyces; species Streptomyces sp. NPDC005423. The sequence continues at coordinate 46,678 of NZ_JBEXET010000021.1, forward strand.
AAGACGTGGCGGCAACTGAGACTCGACGACAAGGTGGTCGTCATCGCCGACGGCCTGGAAGAGGCCCTTCTCGACGAGAAGTACCAGGAGGACCGCGACAACATCATCCGACGGGCGATAGAGCGGGCGGACCGCCAGAAGCTGCCTCTGATCATCGCCTCGCGCCCGCACACACCGCTGGAGGGTACCCGGGCCGCGATCGCCGACATGGAGCCGTTGAGCGAGGAAGCGGCCCTGGAGTATCTGGTGCGGGAACCCGGTGAGCTGGACGAGCGCCGCCTCGACTGGGTGGTGGAGACCGCCGAGGTGGTGGACTCGCCGATCTATCTGCGGATCGCCCGGCTGCTGCAACAGCGCGGACTCTTGGAGCACTTGACCCTCCGTGACGAGCACGACCGGCTGGACACCCGCAGCAACGACTGCGCCAGTCTCCGGCTCGGGTTTCTCAACACCTACCGTCAGGCCATCGAGGACGGCCGCATATTCGACGACCTGGTGATGGACCGCAGGGAACGCCGGGAGACCATGTGGGTGGTGTCGGCACTGGCCTGTCTGGGACTGTTGCAGGACAGTCTTGAGGTGACGTTCGACGACTTCGTCAGCGCGCACATGAACGACCTCCGTGACCACCCGCCCTCGCCTGGCAGTCAGCAGGAACCCCCGGGCGATACGCGACAGCTCGGGACCCGCCTCACCCTCTCCCCGACCCAACGCAGTGAGATCTGGCGCGTGTTGGGCCGGAAGATCGGCGGGTCGGCGCCGTGGCTGAACACCCTGGACTACCCCAACGAGTGCCGGACCGAGTTGGCGCGGTACACCGCCAACGGACAGTTGCTCGGCCTGGTGTACGGCTGCGACAACAAGGTCCGGTTCCCGCACAGCATCCTCCAGGCGTATCTGGGGCATCGCCTGCTGAGGGAGATGGCCGACGACAGGATCGGCGCGGTCGTCGAACCGGCGCTGCACAGCCCGGGGCCGTCCCGGGAACTGCTCATCGCCCTGGTGCTGCTCTCACGGCACCGGGCGGCTCCCCTCGCCCACCGGCCGGCCACCGTGCCGCCCGCCGATCCCGGTGCGCCCAGCGGTCGTGGAACGCCGCCGAAACTCGCCGAGTTGCTCAGCCACGCCGCCGAGTACCGGCACGACGCGAAGTACTTCGACCTGTACGCCGCGGCCCTGGAAGCTGACTGTGTCGATCCGGTGCCGGTGCAGGACAAGCTGGCCCAGGACCTCGAAGAACAGTGGGCGGACCTCGATATCAGAGGCGATCAGCGGACCATCGAGGGTGCGAAGCTGAGGCTGGTACGGAACTTCGGAGCCGCTCTGCGTGAACGGGACCGCCGCGCCAGGGGAAGTGATCGCCGTCCGGAACGCTCGGGGCAGGAGCCCGCGCGGCCCCCTCTTCCGTACAAGCGGCTCTTCCAGATCGGCACGCACGAGCCCTCGCACGCTGTCCGGATCGCGATCGCGCATCAGATCGCCGCCGGTGGCGACGCGGGCTTCCAGGACCTGCGCACGGAGTTCCCCCTCGGAACCGATCCCATATCCCAGTACCTGGGCAAGATCCGTGACGCCAAGCGGAAACTCGACGACGACTACACCGCCTGGCTCCGTGAAGAGGACGCGGACCTCGGTGCCGACCCGGAGGCGGCGGAGCGAAGGCAGCGGAAGCACGACAGGATCGTGGACGAGTACCAGCGGAGCCGCACCGCGTGCTGGCGCCACTTCACCCTCCGGGCCTGGCTGGTGCCCATGGTCGTCGGGTCCGTCTCCGAGAAGTACCGTGACGAGGCCAAGGAGCGGCTGACCCTGTGGTTGCGCAACCTGACCACCGCGACCGGACAGCAGAACCCGCTCATGCCGCTCTCGCTGGAGAACGCTCTGGCCCAGGGCTTCAAGAACGCGGCGAACCGCAGGAAACGGCACCCGGACGCCTACGAGGAGACCCGCGCCTACCTGGTCAAGCAGGCCGAGAAGATGCTCACCCGCAGCCGCTACTGGTACGCGCAGCTGAGTCTGCTGCACGCACTGTGCCTGTGGGAGCTTCCCGACACCATCGGACGCACCTCCGGGCCCGGCGCGGCGAACCGGCGGCGCCGTTCCGCACCGGCGGCCACCGGCCGCACACCGGACGGCTCCATGGCAGCCGGCAATCCCATGGAGCCCATCAAGTCGGTCACCCGATGGCTCGCGATGGCGGGCAGCGCACACGCGAAGCCCCCGTCCCACACCGGTGCCGCCTACGAGCGCGGTGCCGGCACGGTCCTCCACCCGTTCCTCGCCGAGGCCGGCGATCTGGTGACCCTTGCATTGGAGACAGGACACCCCGAGCGGTTCATCTGGATCGACGAGAACGGGGCCAGCGACAACGTCGGCTCCACGCCCGCCGATCCGGAGCGCTACCGCAAGCACAACCTGTGGATCGCCCCTTCCGTCGGCTGGAGCAGCCTGCACCCCCGTGCGCAACGCCTTCTCGCCGACGTACTGGTCATGCTCAACCTCACCGAGGGCAGCGGACGCCCGGACGGCGTCGAGGAACGCCTGGAACTCGCGAACAAGGACACCCTGCCGCACTGTGTCACCCACGACCGCGGCCTGCTCCACCCAGAACGCAGCGTCGGCCAGGCCGACAGGGACGAATCCTCCACCACCTGCCTGTCACCGTGCGAGTTCCGTCTGTGCCCCTATCCGCCCAAGGCCGGGAACGCACAGGCGGAGATGGCGGAGCTGTTCTGCCGGCAGCAGCAGTCACTCCTGCGCAGCCGCTTCCGCTGGCACCTGCCGGCCGTCAGCCGGCACACCGCGCCCTGGGTGAGTATCCCCGTGCGGGAGTTGCACGCCTTCTGGGAAGAGATGGCCAACCGGAACCGCAAGACCACCGACCATGACGAACACCTTCTCTGAGGAGCCGTGCGAGGAGGTATGTCCAGGTGAATCCCACTCCGAAAGGGGCGCCCCGATGGACGGCTACCCACTGATCGAGAACCACGGTCTCGTCGGCGATCTGCAGACCGCGGCGCTGATCACCACCGAGGGCGTGGTCGACTGGTTCTGCTCGCCACGGTTCGACTCGCCGAGTGTCTTCGGGGCGCTGCTGGACCAGGAGAAGGGCGGTCACTGCACGGTCCGGCCGGCGCAACTGCCGCATACGGCCAAGCAGTTGTACCTGCCGGGCACGGCGATCCTGGTGACCCGGTTCATGACCGAGGCGGGCGCCGGTGAGGTGGTCGACTTCATGCCCGTGACCGGTACGACGGTCGCCTCCAGTCACCGGCTGGTGCGTCTGGTCCGCTGTGTGCGCGGCAGCATGACGTTCGAGGTGGAGATCGCGCCGCGGTTCGACTACGGACGCAAGAAGCACGATCTGCACATCTCCCAGCACGGGGCGGTCTTCGCCGCGGAGGACGGCACCGAACTCACCGTGCACCCCATCCACGAACCGGAGGACGAGCGCCTCCTCGACGTTCTCACGGACCGTGACGCCGACCTGCACCTGTCGCTGACACTGCGGGCCGGTCAACAGCGCGGCCTGATCCTGGAGATGGGCGCCGAGGGGCCACCCGCCGAGGTCCGCGTGGACGCGTACGAACGGCTCTTCGAGGAGGCCGTGGCGTTCTGGCGCTCCTGGCTGGCGCAGTCGCGCTACACCGGGCGCTGGCGGGAGATGGTGGAGCGTTCCGCGATCACGCTGAAGCTCATGACCTTCGCACCCAGCGGTGCGCTGGTGGCCGCCCCGACGGCGGCCCTCCCGGAGCAACTGGGCGGCGAACGCAACTGGGACTACCGCTTCACCTGGATCCGGGACGCCTCCTTCTCCGTGTACGCCCTGCTGGGGCTGGGCTTCACGGAGGAGGCCCGGGCGTTCAACGGCTGGCTGAGCGACCGGGTCAAGGAGCGGGCCGGCCAGGGCGGGAACACGGGCCCGCTCAACGTCATGTACAAGGTCGACGGCTCGGCCGACCTGGAAGAGCAGATCCTCGGCCACTGGGAGGGCTATGCGGGCTCCGGGCCGGTACGGATCGGCAACGGCGCCGCAACCCAGCTCCAACTGGACATCTACGGCGAGGCGTTGGACAGCATGTACTTCGCGCACCAGCACGGACTCCAGATCGGGCACGGGGGATGGACCTCCATGCGGCAGAACCTGGACTGGCTGGCCGACCACTGGGACCAGGCGGAGGAGGGGATCTGGGAGACCCGCGGCGGGCGCCAGGACTTCACCTACGGCCGGGTCATGTCCTGGGTGGCGTTCGACCGCGCTCTGCGCCTCGCCGAGTCGAAGGGCTGGCCGTCGTCGTACACCCGGTGGCGGACCGAGCGGGACGCCGCCTACGAACAGGTCATGGCCAAGGGGTGGAGCGAGAAGGTGCGGGCCTTCGTCCAGCACTACGGCAGCGACGTACTGGACTCCTCGCTGCTGCGCATGGCGACGGTCGGGTTCCTCAGCCCCGAGGACCCGATATGGGGGTCGACCCTGGACGCCATCGAGCGGGAGCTGGTCAGTGACAGCCTCGTCTACCGTTACAACCCGGAGGCGTCGCCCGACGGCCTGCGCGGCTCGGAGGGCACCTTCTCGCTGTGCACGTTCATGTACGTCGAGGCCCTCGTCCGGGCCGGGCGGACGGACCAGGCACGGCTGGTGTTCGAGAAGATGATGGGCTACTCCAACCATCTGGGCCTGTACTCGGAGGAGGTCGACCTGACGGGTCGTCAACTCGGCAACTTCCCACAGGCGTTCACACATCTCGCCCTCATCGACGCGGCCCTCATCCTCGACAAGGCGCTCGACGGGAGATAGCCCGGACCCGGTTCCCGGACGGTGCGCCCGCACTCCGGGCCGTTGGCGCACCTCCGCGATTTCCGAAAGATCGGCATTATCCGGCTTGTGGAGGTTCCGCGCGAGAGGGACCCTGGTTCTGTACCTCTGAAAGGGGGTTGATCACCATGACGTTCATGCAGGTAATTGAGTACGAAACGACCGAGGCAGAACGCGTCGACCGGCTCATGGACGAGTGGCTGCGGATCACCCAGGGCAAGCGGACCGCCCACCACGCCACGATCGGCAAGGACCACGACAGGCCCTCGCACTTCATGCAGATCGTGGAGTTCCCCTCCTACGAGGAGGCGATGAAGAACAGCGACCTGCCCGAGACCCGGCACATCGCCGAGGAACTGCAGCACGCCTGCGACGGAGCACCCCGCTTCGTCAACCTCGACGTCGTCCGTGACCAGACGCTCGACGAGAACGCGCTGCAGAGCCTGCTCGGCCGCGTCATCACCGACCTGGGGGCGGTGGCGATGGCGCCGCTGCTCTCCATCGGCGATCGGCTGGGACTCTTCCGGGCCATGGCGGACGGCACACCACTCAGCAGCGCCGAGCTGGCCGCGAAGACCGGCACCCAGGAGCGCAACGTCCGCGAGTGGCTGTCGGCGATGGCCGCCGGCGGCTACGTCGCGCTCGAACCGGACGGACGGTTCCGGCTCACCCCGGAGCAGGTCGCCGCTTTCTGCGACGAGGACAGCCCGTTCTTCGCCCTCGGCGGCTTCCAGGCGTTCATGGCCGCAGCGCGGCCGGAGACCCGCGAGCAGTTGGAGCGCGCCTTCGTCGAGGGCGGCGGCATCGGCTGGGAGCACCACCACCCGGACCTGTTCACCGGCACCGCCCGGTTCTTCCGGCCCGGCTACGCGGCGTTCCTGGTGCAGGACTGGCTGCCTGCCCTGGACGGCACGGTCGAACGGTTGCGCACCGGGGGCAGCGTCGCCGACGTCGGCTGCGGACTCGGGTACTCCACGATGCTGATGGCGCAGGCGTTCCCGGCGTCCCGGTTCACCGGTTTCGACTACCACCTGCCCTCGGTCGAGCAGGCCCGCGGGCTGGCGACGGCGAGCGGGCTGGCCGAACGGACCGGCTTCGAGGAGGCCGGAGCGGCGGACTTCGGTGGCGGCCCGTACGACCTGATCACCTTCTTCGACTGTCTGCACGACATGGGGGATCCGGTCGGGGTGCTCTCCCACTGCCGGGCGAGGCTCGCGGACGGCGGCGTGGTGATGCTGGTCGAGCCGCACATGGAGGACGACCTCGCCGACAACCTGAACCCGCTCGGCCGGACCTTCTACAGCGCCTCCTCGCTGCTCTGCGTCCCCGCCTCGCAGGCGCAGCCGGTCGGTCGGGCGCTCGGCGCCGGAGCGGGCGAGACACGCACCCGGGAGGTGGCCGCCGAGGCGGGCTTCACGCACTTCCGCCGGGCGACGGAGACCCCGTTCAACCTGATCTACGAACTGCGGAGCTGAACGCGGCGCTGTGCCGGACCCGTTGGAGGGGCGGTGCGCCCGGTGCGCGGGAAGGCGTGTCCGACTCCCCGGGCGCGACACTCGGCGCCCTCGCCCGCACACTGTGGCTGGACGGACTGCCGGCACGCGGGGCCGCTAGAGGTGCGGGAGGACGAAGTCGTAGCCGGCCATGGAGTGGGCGTTGCCCGCCGGGCAACGGCCGTCGGTTTTGGGGTAGCCGCGGAGGAACAGGCAGGCCGTAGCACTTGGTGCAGAAGCGCCAGTCGGCATGGCAACCCGCATCGAGGCGGTCTTGGCGCGCGAGGAGGTTCTGGCGGCCGCCGGGCCTGACGCCGCCCCGATCGCGGCCGCGGCGCCCAGGCCGGCCGCCGCCGTGAGGCCCAGCGCCCGGGTCAGTACGGCCCGCCGCCCCGGCTCCTCGTCACGCACTGGCTGGAAGTCCTTGAGTGGTCACCTCTCCTTCGACGCCGGCCGGCACGGGGTGAACACAGAGCCGGCCCGCCTCGGTCGAGGCACCGGCACGGTCCCGGACGGTGGGCGGACCGCCGCTCAGGCACTAGGTCAGCCGGATGCCCACGATGCAGCTGTCGTCGTCGGTGTCCGACCTGCTGTAGGTGAGCAGCCGGTCCAACTGCTGGTCGAGGGTGCCCGGTACGGAACGGGCCATGGCCAGCAGATGGGACAGGGACTCCTCCACGGAGCGGTCCCGGCGCTCGATCAGCCCGTCGGTGTACATCAACAGGGTGTCACCGGCGGCCAGTTGCAGTTCCGTCTCCTCGTAGACCGCTTCGGGCAGGGCGCCGAGGAGCAGCCCCTTGAGGGTGGGCAGGGCGGTCGCTTCGCCGTCCCGGACCAGGACCGGCGGCAGATGCCCGGCGCGCGCCCAGCGCAGGGTGCGGCGCTCGATGTCGTAGAGCCCGCAGACGGCGGTCGCGGTGACCGCTCCGGTCAGGTGGTGCGCCACGATGTTCAGCCAGGCCATCAGCTGTCCTGGGCCGGCGCCGGTCACCGCCAGGCCGCGCAGGGCGTTCCGCAGGACGACCATGCTGGTGGCCGCCTCGATGCCGTGCCCGGCGACGTCCCCCACGCAGACCAGCACCAGTCCCGAGGGCAGGACGAAGGCGTCGTACCAGTCGCCGCCGACCAGCTGCTCGGTCTCGGCCGGGCGGTAGCGCACCGCCACGCGCAGGTCCGGGACCTGTAGCGGTGTCTGGGCGGGGGGCATGATGGCGTGCTGCAACTGGAGGGCCAGGCGGTTGCGTTCGTCGGCCTGCTGCTCGCTGTGGGCGAGCTGGTCGCGGGTGGCGGCGAGGGCCACCTCGGTCCAGTGCTGGGCGGAGATGTCCTGGTAGGCGCCGCGTACGGCGAACAGCTGGCCGTCGGTGTCGAGGACCGGCTCGGCCACCACCCGGATGTGCCGGGTCACGCCGTCCGGCCGCAGCAGACGGAACGCGGCGGACGCCGGCCGGCGGTGGTGCAGCACCGTGCGCAGGAAGCGGCGGATGGCGACGGCGTCGTCGGGGTGTGCGTGCGCGGGCAGCTCCTCCAGGGCGACCGGGGTGCTGGTGAGGGGCAGGCCGTAGAGGTCGAACAGCTGGCCGTTCCAGGTGATCTCACCGGTCAGCAGGCTCTCCTCGAAACCGCCGATGCGGCCGAGGCGCTGGGCGTTCTGGAGCAGGCTGGCCAGGCGCGCCGCCTCGTCCTCGATGCGCCAGATCAGCAGCACTCCGGCGCCGTGGCGGCTGATGCTGATGTCGGCGACGGCCGCCAGCGTCACCTGGTCGACGAGCGCGGTGAGCCGCATCCGCTCGGTGCGGAACGGCTCGCCGGTGGCGTAGACCCGCTCCACCCGCTGGAACAGTTCACTCTCGCCCGCGGCCATGGGGTAGGCCTCCAGCAGCAGGGCGCCGTTGACGACGGCCCGCGGCCGGCCCGCCGGGTCCAGGAAGCGGCTGTTGACGTGCTGGATGCGGAAGTCGATGAGGTGTCCGGCCGCGTCCAGGTGCGGCACCAGGACCAGCGCCGGGTCGTGCAGCCCGTCCGCCAGGTTCATCAGCTCGGCCGCGTCCGGCAGCAGGCGCGGGTCGTCGCCGGGCCCGTGTCGCAGCGTGGTCGACTCCAGGGTGTGCGCGCACAGCTCCGCGAGGGCTTCGACCTGGCGGACGACCTGCGGCGACGGGGGTTCCTCCGGCTTGGGCCAGGCGATCTCCAGCACGCTGTGGATACGGCCTCCGGTGCCGGCCGGTACGGCGAAGCGGGCACCCGTCTCGTAGAGCCGCCTGCCGATCGTGGGCAGCCCCGAGTCGGCGACCGAGGACAGCCACTGCCCGGTGCGCTCGGTCAGTCCGCGCCGGGCCACGGTGGCGACGTCCGGCGGGACGTACCGCCACCGGGCGGCCTCGGCCTGCGGGAAACCCGCGCTGCCCGCGAGGCTCAGGGAGCCGTCGGAGCCCACGGCCCAGACGGCCACGGCCACCGCGCCGAGCGGGCGCAGGGCGTGTTCGAGGAGCGAGTCGGCCACGGCCTGGGTGTCGTTCGCCGCCAGCGCGCCGCTCTCGGCCGCGCGCAGCCGTACGGCGGCGGACTCCTCCGCCTCCACCCGCTCCCGGGTGGCGGCCAGGAAGGCCTCGGCCACCTCGGACATGCGGTCCTGCGCGGCCTGGTTGATGACCTCCACCGCGAACTCCAGCGGGGTCACCTTCGACTGCTCGGCCAGTTCGGCGAGCTGGCGGGCGGCCTGTGCCGGGCCGCAGCCCAGGCGCTCGACGAGGATGCCCTTGGCCAGCTCGACCAGGGCCCGCCCCTCGGCCTCCGCCTGCGCGGCCAGCACCTCCCGGCGCAGCCGCTCCACCGTGGCGGCGAGCCTGCCGACGGGCGAGGTGCCCGAGGTCTCGGGCACCTGGCCCTCCGAGGCGTCGGCCGCGGGGAGCGCCGGCGGCGCGGCGGTCACGGGGGCGGACGGGTCCGCTTCGGGCGCGCCGTCCGGCCGGGGCGCCCCGTCGAAGGACTGGTGGGTGCTCATGCGGGCAGCCACCGCCGTACGCAGGCGATGAGGTCGTCGGTGTCGACCGGCTTGGTGACGTAGTCGCTGGCGCCGGAGGCGAGGCTCTTCTCCCGGTCGCCCTGCATCGCCTTGGCGGTCACGGCGATCACCGGAAGGTTCAGGTACTGAGGCATCTTGCGGATCTCGGCCGTGGCGGTGTAGCCGTCCATCTCGGGCATCATCACGTCCATCAGGACGATGTCGATCTCCGGGTGGTTCACCAGCGTCTCGATGCCCTTGCGGCCGTTCTCGGCGTGCAGCACCCGGAAGCCGTGCAGTTCGAGGATGCCGCTGAGCGCGAACAGGTTGCGCGCGTCGTCGTCGACCACGAGTACGGTACGGCCGCTGTCCAGGTCGCCGCCCGGCAGCGAGGACGTCAGCTGCGGTTCGTCGCCGCGGACCAGGGAGAGCACCTCACCGGGGTTCTCGGCGGAGAGGTGCAGGGCGATGCGTTCGCGCAGTTCGTCCAGGCTGTAGAGGTACTCCAGGGAGCCGGTCCCGGAGCCGGCCCGCTCGGCCTCGTCGGCGACGTGGGCCGTCCGGTGGGCGCTGTGCACCAGCACGGGGACGCTTCCCAGGGCCGAGTCGCCGCGCATCGCCTCCAGGAAGATGGCCGACTCGCCGTCGGGGACGCCCAGTTCGACGACGACGCAGTGGCAGGGTTCGGAGGCCAGGGCGCCGGCCGCCTCGTGGGCGCCGACCGCGGTGATGATGTCGACGGGTGCCGCGGCCTGGCCGTCGCCGCGGCCGTGGGTGAGGTCCCGGACCACGCTCTCGGCGACGAGGGTGAGCAGGCCGCGCGGGCGTTCCTCCACGACCAGCAGGCGTCGCGGACGCTCCCGCCGGGTGGCGACGACGGTGCCCTCCAGGGGTTCGCGCCCGGCCGGCCGGGCGGTCCCGGACTGTTCCAGTACGGGTTGCGCGGTCCGGCCCCCGCTCAGCACCTGTTGGAAGTCGGCGCGGGCGACGGGCAGGTAGAGGGTGAACGTGCTGCCCTTGCCGAGGGTGCTGTCGACGGTGACGGCGCCGCCGAGCAGGTGGGCGATCTCCCGGGTGATGGAGAGGCCGAGGCCCGTGCCGCCGTACTTGCGGCTCGTGGTGCCGTCCGCCTGCTGGAAGGCCCCGAAGATGGTCTCCCGCTGCTGTTCGGCGATGCCGATGCCGGTGTCCTTCACCTGGAAGGCGACGACGGTGCCGCCGCGGATCACGCCCTGGGGCACCTCGTCGTCCGAGGCGGGTTCGATGCGCAGTTCGACGCTGCCCTGCTCGGTGAACTTCACGGCGTTGGAGAGCAGGTTGCGCAGGATCTGCCGCAGCCGGGAGTCGTCGGTGAGCAGCTCCCCCGGGGCGCCGGGGGCCGTGCTGATGGTGAAGTCGAGGCTCCGCTGGGAGGTCATCGGGCGGAACGTGGCCTCGACGTACTCGATGAGCTGCCGCAGCGGGACGCGCTCGGGTGTCACGTCCATCTTCCCGGCCTCGACCTTGGACAGGTCCAGGATGTCGTTGATCAGCTGGAGCAGGTCGGAGCCGGCGGAGTGGATGATCCCCGCGTACTCGACCTGCTTGGGCGTGAGGTTGCGGGAGGGGTTCTGGGCGAGCAACTGGGCGAGGATGAGCAGGCTGTTGAGCGGGGTGCGCAGTTCGTGGCTCATGTTCGCGAGGAACTCGGACTTGTACGTCGAGGCGAGCGACAACTGCTGGGCGCGGGCCTCCAGTTCCTGCCGGGCCTGCTCGATCTGAAGGTTCTTCGCCTCGATGTCCCGGTTCTGGTCGGCCAACAGCGAGGCCTTCTCCTCCAGTTCGGCGTTCGAGCTCTGAAGTTCCTCCTGCCGGGCCTGCAACTCGGCGGAGCGTGCCTGGAGTTCGCTCGTCAGGCGCTGCGACTCCTCCAGCAGCTCGTCGGTACGGGCATTGGCGACGATCGTGTTGACGTTGACGCCGATCGTCTCCACCAGCTGTTCCAGGAAGTCCCGCTGGATCTGGGTGAAGGCGGCGACCGCGGCCAGTTCGATGACGCCGAGGACCTGCTCCTCGAAGACGACGGGCAGCAGCAGCAGGGCGCTCGGCTCCACCTGTCCCAGCCCGGAGGAGATGGTCACGTAGCCGGGCGGCAGCTGGTCGACGCCGATGGTACGGCGGCTGCGCGCGGCCTGGCCGACCAGTGAGCGGCCGAAGGCGATGCGGGTGGGCCGGTTGTCCTCCTCGGGCCTGCCGTAGGAGCCGACGAGCCGCAGTTCGGGCCCCTTCGCGCTGTCCTCCGCGAGATAGAAGGCGCCGTACTGGGCGGAGACCTGGGGCACCAGCTCGTCCATGATCAGCTCGGCGACCACGGGGAGGTCGCGGTGGCCCTGCATCAGGGCGGAGATCCGCGCCAGGTTGGTCTTGAGCCAGTCCTGTTCCTGGTTGGCGCGGGTGGTCTCGCGCAGGGACTCCACCATCGAGTTGATGTTGTCCTTGAGGTCGGCGACCTCGCCGGAGGCGTCGACGGTGATCGACCGGGTCAGGTCGCCCTCGGCGACGGCGCTGGCCACGTCGGCGATGGCGCGCACCTGTCGGGTGAGGTTGCCCGCGAGTTCGTTGACGTTCTCGGTGAGCCGCTTCCAGGTGCCCGAGACGCCCTCGACCTCGGCCTGGCCGCCGAGGCGGCCCTCGGTGCCGACCTCGCGGGCGACGCGGGTGACCTCGTCGGCGAAGGCGGAGAGCTGGTCGACCATCGTGTTGATGGTCGTCTTCAGTTCGAGGATCTCGCCGCGGGCGTCGACGTCGATCTTCTTCGACAGGTCTCCCTTGGCGACCGCGGTGGTCACCAGCGCGATGTTGCGCACCTGACCGGTGAGGTTGTTGGCCATGGAGTTGACGTTGTCGGTGAGGTCCTTCCAGGTGCCGGCCACGTTCGGCACGTGGGCCTGTCCGCCGAGGCGGCCCTCGGTGCCGACCTCGCGGGCTACGCGGGTCACCTCGTCGGCGAAGGCGGAGAGCGTGTCGACCATGGTGTTGATGACGTCGGCCAGCGCCGCGACCTCGCCCTTGGCCTCGACCGTGATCTTCTGCGAGAGGTCGCCCTTGGCCACGGCGGTGGCTACCTGGGCGATGGAGCGGACCTGACCGGTGAGGTTGGAGGCCATCACGTTGACGTTGTCGGTGAGGTCCTTCCAGGTGCCGGAGACGCCGCGCACGGTCGCCTGGCCACCCAGGTTGCCGGCCGTGCCGACCTCGCGGGCGACGCGGGTCACCTCGTCGGCGAACGCGGAGAGCTGGTCGACCATCGTGTTGATCGTGTTCTTCAGCTCAAGGATCTCGCCCCGGGCGTCCACCGTGATCTTCTGCGACAGGTCGCCCTGCGCCACGGCCGTGGCCACCTGGGCCACGTTGCGCACCTGTGCGGTGAGGTTGCCCCCCATGAAGTTCACCGAGTCGGTGAGGTCCCGCCAGGTGCCCTTGACGCCCTTGACGTCCGCCTGTCCGCCGAGGCGGCCCTCGGTACCGACCTCGCGGGCGACGCGGGTCACCTCGTCGGCGAACGCGGAGAGCTGGTCGACCATCGTGTTGATCGTGTTCTTCAGCTCAAGGATCTCGCCCCGGGCGTCCACCGTGATCTTCTGCGACAGGTCGCCCTGCGCCACGGCGGTGGTGACCTGGGCGACGTTGCGCACCTGGGAGGTGAGGTTGCCCGCCATGAAGTTCACCGAGTCGGTGAGGTCCCGCCACACGCCGGCGACGCCGGGCACCTGGGCCTGTCCGCCGAGGCGGCCCTCGGTACCGACCTCGCGGGCGACGCGGGTCACCTCGTCGGCGAAGGCCGACAGCTGGTCGACCATCGTGTTGACGGTCTCCTTCAGCTGGAGGATCTCGCCGCGCGCGGGCACATCGATCTTCTGGGAGAGGTCGCCCTTGGCCACGGCGGTGGTGACCAGCGCGATGTTCCGCACCTGACCGGTCAGGTTGTTGGCCATCGCGTTGACGGAGTCGGTGAGGTCGGCCCAGGTGCCGGAGACCCCCGGCACCTCCGCCTGGCCGCCGAGGGTGCCCTCGGTACCCACCTCGCGGGCCACCCTGGTGACCTCGGAGGTGAACACCGACAGCTGGTCGACCATGCCGTTGAAGACGGTGGCGATGTCACCCATCAGCCCGTCGGAGTCGTCCGGCAGGCGGGTGCCGAAGTCACCGTCGCGGACGGCCGTCAGACCTGCCAGCAGTCGCCTCAGTTCGTGATCGCCGGGGACCGTCTCGGTCGCCTCGGTCACCTTGCCGGCCATGCGCACCCTCGATCCGCTCCCCGGTGAGCCCTCGGGCGAGAGCTCACAACCCCTGCCGGGAGCCATGTGCGGCCCGGCCATTTGTCTGTGCATTTCCGCAGTTCACGGATTTGCGCGATGAGAAATACGCCGCAGGCTAACCCACCTCCGGGGCACGGGACAAAGCAACGGCCCAAGAATGCGGAGTGGGCTCGGTCACGCCGTACGGAGGTCTCGCAGGGAGCTGACAGCAATGGCTTTCCCTCGGCCCCGGAGCCGGCTCGGCAGCGACGACGACGGCCGGGTACCCGGCATCTATCACGCCCGACATGCCGGACATACGCGGCAGTTGGGCTCTACGTGTCTTCCGGCTCGGCCGCCTCATGGAAGGCGGCGACCGCTTCACCGTTGGATCTCGCCCATTCCGTGAGCCTTCTGATGGGCTCCTCAAGGGTGCGCCCCAGCTCGGTCAGGCCGTATTCCACGCGCGGTGGCGCCTCGGCGTACACGCGCCGCTCGACGAGCCCGTTGTCCTGGAGGCGGCGCAGCGTCTGCGTCAGCACTTTGCGCGAGACGCCTCCGATGAGCTCGACCAGCTCGCCGTGGCGCACGGGGCCGTCGCTCAGGGCGAAGATCGTGACCACGGCCCATTTGCTGGCGATGATCTCGATGGCCATGCGGGCGGGGCAGTCGGCGAGGAAGACGGTTCCGGGACGGAGGCTCACAAGCCGAAGGGTACCTTCGGGTACCTATCGGCTGCCTAACGTCGAAGGCATGCAGCGCACCACTTCCGCAGGGCGCCGAGGTCGAGCTCGGCGTCTCCTCACTCACCGACCTGGTCCCGGGCGCCACCGGCTCGCACCGAGTCCGCGACATCGTGGCCGCCGGCTTCTGCGCGGACCGGGCAGGCCTCGACATGTGCGGTGTCGCTGAAGACCACCCACCCCGGTTCGCGTGCCCGACCCGGTCAATCCCCGCCAGGACTTCGCGCAGCGGACGTGCCGGGATCACGGCCGACCGCGACGCCCACGCCGCGCCCCTCGGCCTCTTCGGCGTCGGCACACCCGCCCGCAGGTCCGGACGGGCGCGTGCGCGCCACCTCGCCTGACAGCAGATCCATGCCCATCCTAAGGAAACAGCCATGCCCAACCCCACCGCCTACGTCCTCGTGCACGGTGCCTGGCACGACGGACAGTCCTGGAACCGCGTCACCCCGCTACTGACCGCGCACGGCCACCGCGTCCTCACTCCGTCCCTCACCGGCCACGGCGACAAGGCACACCTGCTCGGCCCCGAGGTCGGGCTCACCACCCACGTCGACGACATCGTCGGCCTCATCCTCGACCAGGACGTGCACGACATCGTCCTCGTCGGACACAGCTACGCGGGAATGGTCGTCTCCGGCGTGGCCAACCGGGTTCCCGAGCGCGTCGCCCACCTGGTGTACCTCGACGCGATGGTGCCGACGCACGGCGAGAACGCCATCGACGTCATGCCGTTCACACAAGCCCTGATCGACGGCGCCGCCGAGAGCGCCCAGCCCTGGCGCATACCGCCGCTTCCTGAACTCCCCGCGCCGTTCGGCCTCTTCGGCGTCACCGACCCCGATGACATCGCCTGGCTCAGGACCACGCTCGGGGACGAGTCGGTCCGCTGCTTCCAGCAGCCGGTCGAGATGGACAACCCCGCACAGGCGCTGATCCCCCGGTCCCACATTCTCTGCGTCGGCAACGAACCCGCGGGTGTCACCCGTCGGCCCATTCCGGAGACGCAGCCCAACGGCGAGCCGTCGCGCGTCCACGAGCTCACGTCGGGCCACGACTCCATGATCATCAAGCCCGCGGAGCTCAGCGCCCTGCTGCTCGAAACCGCCTGACCCGCACCCTCAGCACAGCACGGCACAGCACAGCACCAACCGGTCACCTGACGTGTAACGGCCCTACTCCGTCCAACAGTTGAGGTCTCACCATGTTCATCACCTATGCCATCGTCGCCGCACTCATGTCGACGGTGCTGCTGGCCTCGGCCGGTGCCAAGTTCACCCGGCCCAAGCGGCTTGTCGACCAGATGTCCACCCTCGGCCTGCCCTCGACTGTGCTGCCGCTTCTGGGCGTCGCCCAGATCGCCGGTGCGGGCGGCCTCATCGCCGGCTTCTGGTGGGGGCCCCTCGGAATCGCCGCCGCCGTCGGCGTGACGCTCTACTTCGTCGGCGCGGTCGCCACACACCTGCGCGTCGGTGACTACAAGGGCGCGCCCCCGGCAGCCGTCCTCACGGCCGTCGCCGTCGCCCTCGTCGCCCTGCGCGTCGCCACCCTCTGACCGCCCCGCCCGTACCTGACAGCGGTGCGCGCATCCGGCCGTGGTTCAGCGCAGGTGCGCGGTATCGATGATCGTGGACTCGCTGTCGGAGCCGGTCACCAGGATGTAGCCGGGGTTGCCCTTGCGGTCCACGTAACAGGTGAGGCCTTGGGAGGTGATCACTGCCTGGCGGAGCGGATGCCTGGCCACCGCGTCCCGGCACTTGGACGCCGTAGGGAGCTGCTGGTCGGTCCACTGGGCCAACTTGCCGTTCGTGGCGACCAGGTAGCCACCCAAGACGTAGATCGCGTCCGTGTCCGTACCCTCAGATGCGTGTTCTTCTGGTTGACCGTGGAGTGGTCTCCCGCCGTGACGGTCGCCGAGAGGGCGTAGTCCCGTGAGCGGCGCGCGCCGTGCCGCGGCGGAAGGTAGGTGCTGTGCTGGACATTGCCGTCGCCGGCCTGGGCGCCCTTGATCCCGCTGCTCTTCGTCACGTTGGTGCTTCCTTCGGCCCGTTGTGTCAGTCGGACGCCTGACCGAATGTGTTGTGCTGGGTGTTGCCGTCCCCGAACTGCACGCCCCGCGCTCCGCGCAGATCGATCCGGCCGATCGCGGCACGTGACCCGGCGGCGTCGGCGAGCGCCAGCAACTGCTGTGCGTGCCGTACGACCGCCGCGTCGACGGCTCGGTACGCGATCAGGTCGTGGACGAGGCGCTCGGTCGGCGCTCCGGGCTGGTGATCCAGGACCCGGATGCGCTCCAGCACCTGGGGAGAGCCCCCGAGTCGTTCGGCAAGCGCCTCCTTCAGGGCTTGGTAGGTGTCCGTCACGGCTGCCGAGGCGGCACCGCCGACACCCGCTGCCGCGCCCGCGACCAATCCGGCCCTCGCCCGCGTCACCGCGCGTTGAGAGCAATCGCCAGTTACCGCCCGTTCGGTGACCGACTGTCGCCGGTGTTTGCCCGTACAGGGGACCCGCGGCGGCGCGCAGTCGGTCGTTCCCGGGCACGAGCAGGGGCGGGGACCGCGGTCAGGGGCAGTACGTGCGGACGACGTGCCGAGGCGCCGGAACCGCCGACGCCCCGGCCCGCTGAACGGAACACCGCGTGACACGGCCCCGGGAGGCTAAGACGCTGGGGGCCCTGACAGCACTGCGGTGGGAGTCGTCGTGGAGATGAGCCTGGAACCGGTGGAGGAAGTGGTCGGCATCGATGGCCGGTTCCAGTGGGAGTTCCCCCCGCCGGCGGGCGCCCGTCCCACTCCCTGTTCGCGCACCGCTTCCGCCGCTCCGTCGGTCTGGTACTTCGCCCTGCCGCTCACCTCGGCGCACCGTGGCGGACACTCCGGCGGCGGTGCGCGCATCGAGGGGGTGGACGGCCAGGAGCGGTATCAGAACGAGGGAACCGTCTACCCGCACTCCGGCCTGGTCGAGATGATCACCTACCAGCAGCGGTTCCTGCCCGAACTTCCCTGGACCTACCTCGACTTGAGCCATATCCCCTGGCACGAGGTGCGCGCCGCCATCGCGGCCGACCCCCCGGACGTGGCCGCCTTCACCGTCTACACCTCCACCGCACTGTGGGCGTTCATCGTGGCCGCGGAGGTGAAACGCGTGAACCCCGAAGCGGTGATCGTGTTCGGCAACGACCACGCCGGAATCCTCCATCGCGAGATCCTCACCGGCCACTACGGCAGCCGGCTCGTGGACTTCGTCAGCACCGGCAACAACGGCCCCTTCACCATGCTCGGCCTCCTGTACGCCCTGCGCGGCCAACTCGACCTGAAACGTGTCCCCTCGCTCGCTTATCGCGACAACTCCCAGGTGGTCAACCAGCCGGCCCCCACCTACCCGCTCGACCGGCGCCTGCTCCCCGACTACACCCTCGTCGAGGACCAGTTGGAGCGGTACTACGACAAGGCGTTCGACGTCTGGTACGCCCATCACTACGAGCTGAAGCGCATGGTGACCCTCCCGCTGGACGCCGGCTGCACCTGGGGAAAACGTCCGGGACGCCGGTGCAAACACTGCTCGATCCAGGGACTCACCCCGAAGTTCGCCCGGATGGACACGATCATCCCCGTACTCGAAGAGGTGGTCGGCGGTCTCGGCGCCAACGTCTACGCCGCCGGGGACTCCACACTCGGATTCTCCCAGGCCCAGTGGTCCGGCGAGATCAGTTACCTCGACGAACTCGCCCAGCGCTGCGCCGCCTCACCGGTCCTGCGTGACCACCGGTTCCTCCTCGCCTACGGTCTCGTCTACGAGTTCCTCCAGTCGGCCAAACTGTGCCAGGGCTTCGTCCGCACCTGGAACGTCGGCCTGGAGGCCTTCGACCCCAAACTCCTCAAGGGCGACTCCAAGGGCATCAACAAAGGCCCCGACCGGGTCTACGAAGCGCTCGAACTGGCCCGGGAACTGGACTACAAGATCTACGCCTCGGGCATCCTCGGACTGCCCGGTACCACGCGGAAGCAGCTCCGCCAAGAGGTCGACTCCTGGCTCTCCCTCGCGGAGACCTACCGGGACACCATCACCACCATCTCGGTCGCGGCACCCGGGGTGATCCCCGGCTCGCGGATGTACTGGGAGAGCTTCCACACCCATCCCGAAGTCCGCGCCGCTCACGGCGAGATCATCCCGGCCCGGCGCCTCACCGAGCTGTACGTCCGCGAGCAGACTGAGGTCGAACTCGCCGACGTGGAGGCCGCGATCGCCGAAGTCGGCCGGGGCGTGATCACCGTCGGCCGGGAGCGCGGACACATGAAGTTCGGCGGCTACATGCTCGGCGGAGTCGACGACGACGAGGCGGCAGAGCGACGGCTGCTCGACGAGATCTGCGCCCAACTCTGAGCCCGACGCCGCACCTGGCTACGGGCTCGACCGCGAGCCCGACTCCGCGTCCGAGTTCAACTCCAAGGCCGACTTCGAGGTCGACTCCGCACCCGACCCTGGGCTCAACTCTGCCCGCAACACACGGATTACAGGACACGCACACACGGGGGACATGATGAAGACGTACAGCACGAAAGCACACCGACCATGAACGTGAGCGACGTCATCAGCGTGGCCGCGATCTCCCTGGGCCTCGTGATCACCCCCGGCCCGAACATGATGTACATCGTCTCCCGGACCATCGCCCAGGGGCGTTACGCCGGGGTGGTGTCACTGGGCGGGGTCGCGGTCGGCGCCGTGGTCTTCGTGATGGTCACCAACTTCGGTCTGGCGGCGCTCCTGCGGACCGTCCCGGTGCTGTACACCTCCTTCAAGATCGCGGGGGTGGCCTATCTGGGCTGGCTGGCCTGGCAGGCGTTCCGGACCGACGGGGCGACCGTCTTCGCGCCGCGGGAGATGTCGGAGACCTCCACCCGCCGGCTCTTCCTCATGGGGCTGGTCACGAACCTCCTCAATCCCAAGATCGCCCTGCTGTACCTGTCGCTGATCCCGCAGTTCGTGAACCCTCGGGCGGGCCACGTGCTGCTTCAGGGCTTCGCCTTCGGCGGCATCCAGATCGTGGTGAGCGTGTCCACGAACCTGCTCTTCATCATGGTCGCGGGCACCCTGTCCGAGTTCCTCGCCACACGACCGACCTGGCTGCGGGCCCAGCGGTACGTCACGGGGGCCGCCCTGGGAGTCCTGGCCCTGCTCCTGGCGACGGGCCCGTCACACCCGAGCGCCTCGACCTGAAACCGGCACCGGGTCGACCGGCCGGCCGCAACCGCCGCGCTGAGGAGCCGTTACAGGTGGCGGCTGCGGAAAGGACGCGGAAGGCCTCGCCGTCGCCGCGGTGCGGCTCCAGGGCCCGCTCACCCTTCGTGGCCACCGGCTCCCCGCAGGAACTCGGGTCGGCACGGTGAGCTTGCGCTATTCGGCGCGCTGCGCGGGGGCGTGGGCCCGCTTCGCCCCCGATCCGGTGATCGACACGGACCTCAAGGACAGCACCGCCGGCACCACCAGCGTGGGGGACCGACGGCCTGCCGACGCGACCCAGGAGACCTGGAAGATGGGGCACATCGACGAGTCGTACTCCGCGCTGCTGCTGACCGGCCTCGGCTGCGTCATCGCCGTCGCGCGCGTCGACGTGACCAACGAGAACGTGTCCGCCGAAGGACAGACGCCCTGCCTGCCCGTCCTCTCGACCAGCCGTCGCCCCTCGTGGCACCCTCCCGCCGCCTCGGCGACCCACCGGTTCCGAAGCGGCGGGAGGGTGCCCGCGCCCACGCCGCCCGGCGGGCGATGTCCTTCACGTGGGCGTCGTCGGCGGGCGTCAGCGCTGGGTTTCGATCCTCAGGTCGCCGGCGGTCACGGCGCGGATGTGGTCACTGGCGAGCAGGTCGTGCGGGTAGCCGAGCTCGATGGCGCTGGCTTCGTCGAGGCGGGCCAGTTGTGCGGCGGTGAAGTCGACCTCCAGGGCGCCCAGGTTGTCCTCCAGCTGCTCCAGCGTGCGGGCGCCGATGATCGGTGCCGTGACGTCCGGGTTCCGCAGGGTCCAGGCCAGCCCGACCTGGGCGGGGGTGCGGCCCAGCTCCGTGGCGACCTCTTTGACGGTGTCCGCGATATCCAGGTTTCGCTCGGTCACCGTACCCAAGGCGACGTTGAAGCTTCTGCGGGTGCCGTCGCCGGGTGCGGTGGTCGTCGCGGTCAGGTCGTCGCGGCCGTACTTGCCGGTGAGCACCCCGCCGGCCAGCGGTGAATAGGGGACCACACCCAGTCCCATCTCACGTGCCATGGGGATCAGGTCACGCTCCCCGCCACGCTGGACGAGGTTGTACTCGATCTCCAACGCGACCAGCGGCGACCAGCCGCGCAGGTCGGCGATCGCCTGCATGCGCGACACCTGCCAGGCCGGGGCGTTGGACATCGCCACGTAGAGGACCTTGCCCTGCCGGACCAGGTCGTCCAGGCCGCGCAGGATCTCCTCGACCGGAGTCGTGAAGTCCCACACGTGCAGGTAGAGCAGGTCGATGTAGTCCGTGTTCAGCTGCCGCAGACTGGCTTCGACCGAGGTGAACAGGCTCTTGCGGTGCGCGCCACCGGAGTTCGGGTCGCCGGGCCGCCGCAGGGTCGTGTACTTGGTGGCCAACACCAGGCTGTCGCGGTTGGTGCGGGTGAATTCCCCCAGCAGGCGTTCGGAGCTGCCATTGGAGTAGGTGTTGGCGGTGTCGACGAAGTTGCCGCCGCGCTCGACATAGAGGTCGAACAGCTTGCGCGCCTCGCTCTGTTCCGCGCCCCAGCCCGACTCGGTGCCGAAGGTCGCGGCCCCCAACGACAGCGGCGAGACCCGCAGTCCGGAACGGCCGAGTAGCCGGTAGGTGTCAAGGCTGAGCGCCATCATGTCCTCCTGTGCTGGTGATCCAAGGTCGAGTACGAGCTTGGGCCCGCTGCGAGTCGGACGTAAGGGAAGGGACTTCCTGGGAACAGCACTCCTACCCTGGCTGTTGCAGGGGACATGATCTCCCGCCCCGTGGACCCGACACAGGAGCTGGCCGCGTTCCTGCGCACCCGGCGCGAACGCCTGGACCCGCACGACCTCGGTCTGCCTTCGCGCAGGCAGTCCCGGCGGACCCCGGGGCTGCGCCGCGAGGAGGTCGCCGAGCTGGCCGGGGTCAGCATCGACTACATCGTGCGGCTGGAACAGGCCCGCGGGCTGCGGCCCTCGGCGGACGTGGTGGAAGCACTGGCGGGCGCTCTGCGCCTGGCCCCGGACGAACGTGCCTACCTCTTCGACCTGACCCGGCACCGCCCGCGCGACGCCGGCAAACCCACTACCGCCGCGGCCCCGTCGCTGGCCCGGCTGGTCGCCGACCTGTCGCCACTGCCGGCGATGCTGATGAATCACCGCTTCGACATCCTGGCCTGGAACCGCGGCATGACGCGGTTGCTGCTGGACTTCGGCACCCTGCCGGCAGCGCAGCGGAACTCGCTGTGGCTCTGTCTGATGCATCCGGGGATCCGCGAGTTCTACATCGACCGCGAACGTGTGGTCCGGGAGGGGATCGCCCATCTGCGCTCCGCCTGGGCCGCGCATCCGGAGGACCGGACGTTGGGTGACCTCATCACCGAATTCACCGCAGGTGACCTGGAGTTCGCGCGCTTGTGGGCCGAGCAGGACGTCAAGATCCCTGGGCGCGGGAGCAAGGCGATGCGGCATCCCGTCGTCGGTGACATCGCGGTGCACTTCGAGGTGCTCATGCCGCTTCAGGACACGGACCAGCGGTTGATGATCTGCCGCGCCGCGGACGAGGAGAGCCAGGCGGCGTTCGACCGGCTGTGCGCTCGGTGAGGGTGGAGCGCCGGCTCCTTCGAGCAGGGTAGGCCGCCGACGGTTCCGCCTTCGGGCGGCCACGACCGGACCCCGGCGTCCGATGGCTGGAGCCGTTCGATGGCAGGGGTCGTTCGATGGCGGGGATCGTTCGATGGCCGGGTCGATCCCGGACTCGTTCGGCCTGCCGAGGATGCGGGTGCGGTGGGGACGTGGTCAGCTCCAGTCAGTAGCCGCGTGACGGCTTGCCGCACGACGGACACGCACCTCGTGTCGCCGGTCGTACGACTGCGGGCCCGTCCGACGCAACTCCCCTTCTGGAGCTGCCCGTGGGCACTCATCCCATCGACGTGTCAGGAGTTCGACCATGAAGCTTCGTCGTACGGCCGCGATGTCCCTGGCCGCCGCGGTCCTGGTGGTCGGAGGTGGGCTGCTGACCGCACCGCCGGCCGCTGCCACCGCTCCCGTTCCCCCTGACGCCGCCGCCTGCGTGGGTCTGCTCAAGGACGCGGCCACGGCGGCCGCCGCCTTCGCCGCCGCCAACGTCGCGTACTCGGCGAGCATGGCCGCCGCCCTGGTCATCGCCGCCAACCCGGCCGCTGCGCAGGCCGCGGCAGCGGAAGCCCTCGCGGCCCAGAAGACGGCCAACGACGCGGCTGTCGCCGCCCTCAACACCGCGGCGGCCGCGGCGGGTTGTGCGCTGCCTGCCGCGCCTGTCCCGGCGGCCTGACGCTCGCCGGCAGTCGCCCGAGGAGTGCGACGGCGCCTACGACCGCCGCCAGGAACCCCGTAGCCACTCATGTCCTGGGTTCGGACCGTGGTGAAGACGGCCGCGTAGTAAGGGGGTTCGTGGGCTTCGACGGGCGCGACAGGTGCTGGGGAGTGACTGCTCATGGCGCCACTGCAAGGCGAGTCACGCGCACCGATCCCGCACCTCAACCGGGTCACCCGCGTTGTGAGTTCGGCGCGCGACTCCGCCAAGTGGCCGGTCCTGTCCGGGATGTGGTGCCGGGCGGCCGGGCGGTGCCGCGGCCGACGGTCGTGGCCGGCCACGATCCGGTCGCCCCGGTGTCGTGGAGTGCCCCTCAGCCGATCCGCCAGGGGCGGAGCTTCTCGGGGTTCCTCACCGCCCAGATACGCCGGATCCGATCGCCCGCGGTCTCGAACGCGAACACGGTCGAGAGGTTGCCGTCCTGCCGCGCGACCAAGCCGGGCAGGCCGTTGACCGCGCACTCCAGGAACGTGGTGCGGTCGCCCGACACCCGCGCGATCTCGGCGTAGGCGCGGGCGATCCGCTCACTGCCCACGATCGGGTGCGGGTGGGTGACGGCCAGCCCGCCGCCGTCGGCGGTCGCGACGGCGTCCGGGTCGAGCAGGCTGATCAGGGCGTCGATGTCCTTGGCCTCCCACGCCGTCCTGAACCGCCTGACGATCCCGGCCTGCCCGGCGCTCCGGCCCGCCGGGCTCCGCGCGGTGCGGACGCGCCGGCGGGCGGACGAGGCCAGTTGGCGGCAGGCCGCCGGGGTGCGGCCGACGATCTCGGCGACCTCGCCGAAGGGGTAGCGGAAGACGTCGTGCAGGACGAACGCGACGCGCTCGGCCGGGGTCATCGCGTCGAGGACGACCAGGAAGGCCATCGTCACCGACTCGTCGAGGGTGACCCGGTCGGCCGGGTCCGTCCCGCCGGCGCCGGCGTGCCCGGTGCTCCACTCCGTGGGTTCGGGCAGCGGTTCCGGGAGCCAGTCGCCCACGTACGTCTCCCGCCTGGCGCGCGCCGAGTTGAGCAGGTTCAGGCAGATGCGGCCGGCGACCGTCATCAGCCAGGCGCCGGGCGACTCGATGGCCTCCTGCTCCCGCGCGGACATGGCGTACCAGCGGGCGTAGGTCTCCTGTACGACGTCCTCGGCGTCGGCGAGGGAGCCGAGGAGGCGGTAGCCGAGGTTGAGCAGCCGGCGCCGCTCGCTCAGGAGCGCGCCGAGGTTCGGATCGCGCTGCTCGTCGCCGGGCTCGACTCTGGTCGTCATGGTCCGGCCGTCTCCCTCGATCGCCTCTGTCCCCCACCCGTTACGACAGGACAGCGCACCGGAATGTGAGGCCGCCGCGCCACCTCACATTCCGGGGCGCCGACTGGTCGTAACGGTGTCGCACCGGTGAGGGCGGCGACCAGAGGAAGAGGGGACGGTCATGAACGATTTCCAGGCCATCGCGGACCGCGTCGAGATCGAGGCACTGCGCGGCGAGTTCACCGACGCGGCGATGATGCGCGACCGGCCGCGCCTGGCGTCGCTGTTCACAGCGGACGGTGCCCTGCGCATGCCCAACATCCCCGCCGAGCTGATCGGCCGCGAGGAGATCCTCGCCGGGGGCGAGCGGTTGCAGAGCCAGTGGGAGTTCTTCGTGCAGAACACACACCCCGGCACGATCCTCCTCGACGGCGACACCGCGACCGGCCGCGCCCACATCCAGGAACTGGCGCGCGCCCTCGACGGCCGCCAGGGTCTGAACTACGCGGTGTATCACGACCGTTACCAGCGCACCGGGGAAGGCTGGAGGTTCGCCGAGCGGGTGTACGAGGTCAGGTACCTCGACACCTCCCCGCTGGCGGGCACGGCACCCCCCGCGGCGCAGGGTTCCGTGACCGGCCCGGCGGACGCCACGGCCGCCCCGGCTCCGGCCGGGTCCTTCGCCGGCCCGGCATCGGCCGAACGGCTGGAACGGACAGCCGCCGCGCTGCGTGCCAACGGCTTCGCCGCCGAGATCCTCGACGACGCCGCCGCGGCGCGCGCCCGCGTCGAGGACCTGGTCCCCGAGGGCGCCCGCGTCCTCACCGGAGCCAGTGAGACGCTCCGGCTGTCCGGCATCGACGAGGACCTCAACTCCGGCGGCCGGTACGACGCCATCCGGCCGCGCGTCCTGGCCATCGACCGGGCCACCGGCGCCGACGAGATCCGTAAGCTGGTCGCCGCCCCGGAGTTCGTCGTCAACAGCGTCGCCGCGGTCACCGAGACCGGCGCGCTCGTTCTCGCCTCGGGCAGCGGCAGCCAGCTCCCGGCCAACGCGGGCGGCGCCGCCCACGCGGTCTGGATCGTCGGCGCGCAGAAGGTGGTGCCCGACCTCAACACAGCCCTGCGCCGCGTCGAGGAGCACGCCCTCCCGCTGGAGAACGCCCGCGCCCAGGCGGTGTACGGGATGCCCAGCGCCGTCAACCGCCTGCTCGTCCTCAACGCGGAACCCCGCCCGGGGCGCGGCACCGTGCTGCTTCTCCGAGAGGCCATCGGATACTGACCGGCCCGGGACCCGAGCGGCACGGTTCGTCGCACCGAGCGTTCGCCGACCGACGAGCCGGCGCGACGGGCTCCGCCGGTGCGAGGCGGCGGCAGTCGCTGCGAGCGGATCAGCAGCGGTCGAGGCGGATCAGGAGGTGCTGAGGTAGCAGCGGACGGCCGTGCCGTCGGGGGCGGTGTGGATGCGTACGAGGTCGGCGAGGGTGTGCACCAACAGCAGGCCCCGGCCGCCGAGTTGGTCGCGGGCGGGCGGGCGACGGCCGGCCAGCGGATCGTTCAGGTGCCCGTGGTCGCGCACCTCGAACACCACCTGGCCGTCGTCGGTCCACACCCGCAGGGTGCCTGAACCTCCGCCGTGCCGCACGCTGTTGGTGGTCAGCTCGGCCACGATCAGCGCCACGTCCTCCAGGCGGATACCGGAGAGGCCGAACCGCGCGGCCTGTTCGACCGCGAAGTGCCGGGCGCCCGGCAGGTGGCCGGCGTGGAAGACGAGTTCCTCGGCCGCCGCCGGCTGGTCGAGGGGCTGGTTGTAGCGCGCGACCACCTGGTCCGGTGCGTAGGCGGTGCTGGTCTCCTCCTCGCCGCCGGAGATGACGAGGGGATGGGTCGCGTACGCGTCGGTGAGTGTCTGTTCGTCGAGGCGGTCGGCGTCGTAGGGGCAGAGGATGGTGACGTCCCGGCCTTGGAACGCCGGGTTGATCAGTGCCTCGTGCTGGACGCAGGCGGGGTACTCCACGCTGCTGCGGCCGGCCCAGATCGGCTCGCCGATGATCCGCACCCGTGTCTCGCGGTGGGCGTCAGCGAAGGCGCGCAGCACCTTGGGGATGATCCGTCCGGGGTTGCGCCCCGCCTGGGTCATGTCGAGGAACCGCACGTGTGCGGCGTCCTCGCCCAGGGCCGTCCTGAGGACGGACAGGTTCGGTCCGGGCACGGCCACCGCCACCGGTTCCCCGGCTTTCAGGCCGTCGCGGACGAAGCCCACCGTGCCGTGCAGGTACTCCTCCTCGCCCCGGTAGAACAGGGCGGGGTGGACGAACGGTTCGGTCGTGACGGCCGTCATCGCGCCATCACCTCGACAGTGGGCAGGTCCGGCCAGAACATCTCCAGCACGCGCCGCAGGGTGGCGGGTGGCCCTTCGAGCACGATGCGTCGCCCCTGTGGCAGGCCCTGGGCGGTCACCGCCAGCGCCGAGGCGCCGGCGACGTCGATGAAGGTGACCGCGGAAAGTTCCAAGTGGCACGCCTCTTCGTCGCTCAGGGCAAGGTGGTGCAGGGTCTGTTCCCAGGCCTGCCGGGTGAGCAGATTGATCTCACCGGCCGCTTGCCAGCCCGGCCGGTCCGTGAGCGGACGCACGCACAGAGCGCCCGCGGAGGAGGCCGGCGAGGCCGACGGCACACCCGTCTCCGCTGAACTGTCCACGCCGTCACCCCCGGGGTCACCCGCTGTCCGATGTCCCAGTATCGCTCACCGGTGAAGTGACCGCGGCGGCAGCCTGGCACCGGCGCCGTCCACCGCCCGCTCGGGCGTCAGCGACGAACCGTCGCGGGCCGCGTCCGGACCCCACGGTGACGGGGGACGCGGCCGGTCTCCTCACCCCCTCCCGTGGAGGCCTGGTGCCGGCAGGCGGGGCGAGGGGCGCTCTCGTACGGTTGCCCGCCGGGTCCATGTCAGCGGGACGCGGTGCTCACGGTCCGGCGCGGTCGTCACGGCCGTCTGTGCGGCGCGGGACAGGCGACGGCGGTCGGGGTGGCTGCCGGACGGTATGGCGCCCGGATGTCGATGCCGGCCACCAGTCCCCGGGCCGACACCAGGCGCCCAGCTCGCCGGCGAAGACATCGTGGCGCAGCCGCTGGGCGGCCCGTACGTCGTCCTCGTCGCGGGCCAGGGTGACGGTGCAGCGGGTGGGCGCGTCGGGTCTCGGGGGGCGGTCGAGGGTGGATACACCGTTCATGGCTCTCCCTGGTCACGGGCCGGGGCGGCGGAGGAACGAGCTGGCCGGTGCGTCGATTCCGGCCAGGACAGTTCTTCCGACGCCGGACGTCCTGCGCGTGACCTGTGCCCGGAGCCGGGATGTGAGCTTGCCGAACGGCGCCCCCGTACGTCGCTTGCGCGAGGGGGGCGGGGGTACGTGGGCACGGTGCTTGGCGGGACCGGGGATGAGCACCACTCCCGGTCCCGCCCGTCCGCACCTTGTCGGCGAACGTCTGTGTCCCGCGCGGGGGTTCAGCGCTTGGCGGCCCTGCGGGTCGCCCTCAGCCACTCCTTGTTCATGGCGGTGATCGACATGAGGGGGATGCCCTTGGGGCAGGCGGTGGCGCACTCGCCGGCGAGGGTGCAGCCGCCGAAGCCCTCGTCGTCCATCTGCGCGACCATGTCGAGGACGCGGGTCTCCCGCTCGGGCGCTCCCTGCGGCAGCACGTTGAGGTGGTTGATCTTCGCGGAGGTGAACAGCATCGCCGCGCCGTTGGGGCAGGCGGCTACGCACGCCCCGCAGCCGATGCACTCGGCGTGCTCGAAGGCGAAGTCGGCGTCCGGCTTCGGGACCGCCGTGGCATGGGCCTCGGGGGCGGCGCCGGTCGGCGCGGTGATGTAGCCGCCGGCTTGGATGATGCGGTCGAAGGCCGACCGGTCCACGACGAGGTCCTTCACGACCGGGAAGGCGGCGGCGCGCCACGGCTCGACGTCGATGGTGTCGCCGTCCCGGAAGGACCGCATGTGCAGCTGGCAGGCGGTGGTGCGCTCGGGCCCGTGCGCGTCGCCGTTGATGACGAGCGAGCAGGCGCCGCAGATGCCCTCGCGGCAGTCGTGGTCGAAGGCGACCGGGTCCTCTCCCGTGAGGATGAGTTCCTCGTTGAGGGTGTCGAGCATCTCCAGGAACGACATGTCGGAGGAGATGCCGTCCACCAGGTACGTGGACATGGCGCCCTCGGCGGCGGCGTCGTGCTGCCGCCAGACGCGCAGGGTGAGCTTCATGCGTAGCTCCGCTGGGTGGGGTGGACGTACTCGAAGACCAGGTCTTCCTTGTGCAGTACGGGGGGTGAGCCGGTGCCGGTGAACTCCCAGGCGGCGGCGTAGGAGAACTCCTCGTCCCGGTGGGCGGCCTCCCCGTCGGGGGTCTGGGACTCCTCACGGAAGTGGCCGCCGCAGGACTCCGCGCGGTGCAGCGCGTCGAGGCACATGAGTTCGGCGAGCTCCAGGTAGTCGACGACGCGGTTCGCCTTCTCCAGCGACTGGTTGAACTCCGCGCCGGTGCCGGGCACCTTGACGCACCGCCAGAACTCCTCGCGGATCTGCGGAATGCGTTCGAGGGCCTTGCGCAGTCCGCTGTCGGTGCGCGCCATGCCGCAGAACTCCCAGAGGAGTTCGCCCAGTTCGCGGTGGAAGGAGTCGGGGGTGCGGTCGTCGTCCACCGCGAGGAGGAGGTTCAGCCGGTCCTCGGTGTCGGCCAACGCCTCCTGTACGACCGGGTGTTCGGCGTCGACGGGTCGCTGCCCGGGGTTGCGGGCCAGGTAGTCGTTGATGGTCGCCGGCAGCACGAAGTAGCCGTCGGCGAGGCCCTGCATCAGGGCGGAGGCGCCGAGGCGGTTGGCGCCGTGGTCGGAGAAGTTGGCCTCGCCGACGGCGAACAGGCCGGGGACCGTGGTCTGGAGGTCGTAGTCGACCCAGAGGCCGCCCATCGTGTAGTGCACGGCGGGGTAGATCCGCATCGGGACCGTGTACGGGTCCTCGGCGGTGATCCGGGCGTACATGTCGAAGAGGTTGCCGTACTTCTCCTCGACGGCCTTCCTGCCCATCCGCGCGACCGCGTCGGCGAAGTCGAGGTAGACGCCCTGGCCGCCGGGGCCCACTCCCCTGCCCTCGTCGCACACGTTCTTCGCGGCGCGGGAGGCGATGTCGCGGGGCACGAGGTTGCCGAAGGAGGGGTAGATCCGCTCCAGGTAGTAGTCGCGTTCGTCCTCGGGGATCAGGTTCGCCGGCCGGTCGTCGCCCTTGGCCTTCGGCACCCAGATCCGGCCGTCGTTGCGCAGCGACTCGCTCATCAGGGTCAGCTTGGACTGGTGGTCGCCGGTGCGCGGGATGCACGTCGGATGGATCTGGGTGAAGCAGGGGTTGGCGAAAAGGGCACCGCGCCGGTGTGCCCGCCACACGGCGGTGGCGTTGGAGTTCATGGCGTTCGTCGACAGATGGAAGACGTTGCCGTAGCCGCCGCTGGCGAGGACGACGGCGTCCGCGAAGTAGGTGTCGATCCGGCCCGTGACCAGGTCCCGGGCGACGATCCCGCGCGCCCGCCCGTCGACGACGATCAGGTCGAGCATCTCGGTGCGCGGGTGCATCTCGATGTTCCCGGCGGCGATCTGGCGGGACAGCGCCTGGTAGGCGCCGAGCAGGAGTTGCTGGCCGGTCTGGCCGCGGGCGTAGAAGGTGCGGGAGACCTGGACGCCGCCGAAGGAGCGGGTGTCGAGCAGTCCGCCGTACTCGCGGGCGAAGGGCACGCCCTGGGCCACGCACTGGTCGATGATCTCGACGGAGATCTGCGCCAGGCGGTGGACGTTGGACTCGCGGGCCCTGAAGTCGCCGCCCTTGACGGTGTCGTAGAAGAGGCGGTGGACGGAGTCGCCGTCGTTGCGGTAGTTCTTCGCCGCGTTGACGCCGCCCTGCGCGGCGATCGAGTGGGCCCGGCGCGGGGAGTCCTGGTAGCAGAACTGGACGACGTGGTAGCCCTGTTCGGCGAGGGTCGCGCCGGCCGAGCCGCCCGCGAGGCCGGTGCCGACGACGATCACGGTGTGCTTGCGCCGGTTGGCGGGGTTGACGAGCTTCGCCTCGAAACGGCGGGTGTCCCAGCGCTCGTTGACGGGTCCCGGGGGTGCCTTGGTGTCGGCGACGGGTTCCCCGCTCGTGAAGTCGGCGTATTCGGTGGTCATCTCAGTTCACCACTCCGGTCATGACACCCACGGGTACGGCGACGAAGCCGGCCGTGAGCAGCAGCGCGAGGACGTCGGCCATGGTCTTCAGGGCGCGGTCGCGGCTGCGGCTGCCGACGCCGAGGCTCTGTGCGGCGCTCCGGAAGCCGTGCCGGATGTGCAGGCCGAGGGCGAGCATCGCGACGATGTAGACGACGTCGCCGTACCAGGTGGAGAAGGTGTCCACGACGTTCTGGTACGGGTGGCCGGGCTGGAAGCCGCCGGGGTGCGCGGTGCCGGTGGTCAGGTCGAGGAGGTGCCAGACGATGAAGAGGGCGAGGATGATCCCGCCCCAGCGCATGGTGCGGGTGGCGTAGCTCGCCCCGGCCTTCTTGTGCACGTACTTGGCGGGCCGG
This sequence comes from Streptomyces sp. NPDC005423, assembly GCF_040606415.1. Classification (NCBI taxonomy): domain Bacteria; kingdom Bacillati; phylum Actinomycetota; class Actinomycetes; order Kitasatosporales; family Streptomycetaceae; genus Streptomyces; species Streptomyces sp. NPDC005423. The sequence continues at coordinate 77,404 of NZ_JBEXET010000021.1, forward strand.
GCCCTGCGGTCACGGCGGCTGAGCTGGTAGGCGGAGGTGGCGTGCGCGACGACGGCGGCCACCAGGACGATCCGGATGAGCCACAGCGTCCACTCGTAGTGCATGAACGGTTCGCCGACGGTGCGCAGCCAGTGCGCGTAGTGGTTGAACTCGCCCGCCCCGAAGAAGATCTTCAGGTTGCCGATCATGTGCGCGACCAGGTAGAGCAGCATGATCAGGCCGCTGACGGCCATCACCGCCTTCTTGCCGACGGAGCTGTCCCACACGGTGCGCGCCATCGACGGCCGTCGGTCCGTCCGCGTTGCCAGTGCCATGTCTCAGCACGCTACGGGCGCCCGGCCGATCGGTCCAAGACATGATCCAGGTCGATTCCATAGGCTGTGCCTATGCTGGAGCTATGCAGTTCCAGCAGCTCCAGTACTTCGTGGCGGTCGCCGAGGCCCGGCACTTCACCCGGGCCGCCGAGCTGGTCCATGTCGCCCAGCCCTCCCTCTCCCAGCAGATCAAGTCCCTGGAACGGGAGTTGGGGGCGGACCTGTTCCTGCGGGCCCGGGGCAACATCACGCTGACCGACGCGGGCGAGGCGCTGCTGCCGCTGGCCCGGCGCATCCTGGCCGACGCGGACACGGCCCGGCAGGAGGTGCAGGAACTGGCCCAGCTGCGCAGCGGCCGGGTGCGGCTCGGTGCGACGCCGAGCCTGTGCACGGGGTTGCTGCCGGACGTGCTGCGCGCCTTCCACGACCGCTATCCCGGCATCCGGCTGCTGATCGAGGAGAGCGGGTCCCACGATCTCGTACGTGAACTGGCGCGCGGCGCCCTCGACTTGGCGCTGGTGGTCCTGCCGCTGCCCACGCCGTCGCCGGCGCTGACCACGGTGGAGCTGCTGCGGGAGGACCTGGTGGTGGTGTCGTCCCCGGAGGCGCCGGCTCCCGGGGACGGCCGTACGACGGTCCGGGTGGCGGAGCTGGCGGGCGAACGGCTGGTGATGTTCCGGCACGGCTACGACCTGCGGGAACTGACCGTCGCCGCCTGCCGGGCCGAGGGCTTCGAACCGGTCTTCGCGGTCGAGGGCGGCGAGATGGACGCGGTGCTGGGGTTCGTCCGGGCGGGCCTGGGGGCGGCCGTCGTACCCCGGATGGTGGCCACCCGGTCCGGGCGCGGGCTGCGGGTGACCCCGCTGGCCCGGCCGGGCCTGCACCGGACGATCGCCCTGGCCCACCGCAGCGACGTGGCTCCGCCGCGGGCGGCCAGGGAGTTGCAGCGGATGCTGCTGGAGCGGTGAGGACCGGCCCGCCGGGGCGTCGTGCCGGTGCCGGGCCGGCCGTCGCCGTACCCGGGCCGGCTCCCCGGGAACCGCGGGGGCCGGCCGGCGGACCGCCGGCCCCGCGGTCTTACCCCGTCGCGTCCACCAGGGCCAGTTCGTGCAGCCGGTCCGGGGGGCCGGGGCGCGCGTAGTACCAGCCCTGGGCCGTGTCGCAGCCCAGGATGCGCAGCTGTTCCGCCTGGGCGCCGGTCTCCACGCCCTCCACGGTGACCGTGAGGTCGAGGCTGTGGGCGAGCGTGACGATGCCCTCGACGATCTTGAGGTCGACGGGGTCGGCCGGGAACTGCTGCATGCCCTGGGTGAAGGAACGGTCCAGCTTGAGGATGCTCACCGGCAGCCGGCGGAGGTTGGCGAGGTTGGAGTAGCCGGTGCCGAAGTCGTCCAGGGCGATGTCGACGCCCATCTCCGCCAGCCGGCGCAACGGCTTGAGCAGGTCGTCGTCGGCGCCGATCAGCGCCGACTCGGTGACCTCCAGGCAGAGCGCGTCCGGGCTCAGGCCGGCCCGCTCCAGGATGTCGACGGTGTCCTGGACCAGGCCGGGGTGGCTCAGCTGGCAGGGCGAGAGGTTGACGTTGACGCGCAGCGGTCCGGTCGCCGCGTTGCCGCCGAGTCGTTCCTGCCAGTCGCGGGCCTGCCGTACGGACTGCTCCAGGACCCAGCGGCCGAGCGGCACGATCAGGCCGGTGTGTTCGGCCAGCGGGATGAACCGGTCGGGGCCGAGCACCCCGTGCTGCGGGTGCAGCCAGCGCACCAGCGCCTCCGCGCCGCGCACACTGCCGTCGCCGAGGTGGACCAGGGGCTGGTACTCGATGAAGAACTCGCCCCGGTCCAGCGCGGCCGGCAGTGCGGTGGTCAGGCCGTGCCGGGTGATGGCGCGGGCGTCGGCCTCCGGGTCGGCGAGCTCGAAGCGGTTGCCGCCCGCCGACTTGGCCCGGTACATGGTGATGTCGGCGCTGCGCAGCACCTCCGCCGGGCCGCGCTCACCGGCGGGTCCCTCGACGATGCCGATGCTGCCGCGCACGGTCAGTTCGCGCCCGTCGATGCTGACGGGGGTGACCAGGGCGTTCATGATGCGGCCGGCCAGTTCGTCGACCTCGCGCTCGGTGTCGCGGCCGGTGGTCAGCGCCACGAACTCGTCGCCGCCGAGCCGGGCGACCATCTCACCGGGCGCCGTCGCGCAGGACTGGAGCCGGTCGGCGACCTCCACGAGCAGCCGGTCGCCGGCCGCGTGGCCGAGACTGTCGTTGATGGTCTTGAAGCCGTCGAGGTCGAGGTAGCACAGGCCGAAGCGCTGCCCGTCGCCCGCGCCCAGCGCCTTCTCCAGGCGCTCGATGAAGAGCGTGCGGTTGGGCAGTCCGGTGAGCGCGTCGTGGGTCGCCTCGTACCGCAGCCGGAGGTTGAGCAGCCGCCGCTCGGTGGTGTCCTCCATCAGCGCGAGCTGGTACTCGGGGTTGCCGTCGGGGTCGCGCAGCAGGGAGACCGTCAGGTTGGTCCACAGCACCGTGCCGTCGGGGCGGTAGAACGCCTTCTCCACGTGATAGTGCTCGCGAGCGCCGCCCACCAGCTCCTCGTAGAGTTTCCAGGTCTGCGGGGCGTCGTCCGGGTGGGTCCACTCCGTCACGTTGCGACCGCGCATGGCCTGGTCGGAGAGGCCGAACATGCGCAGCAGCGCGCCGTTGACCTGAAGGATGTTGCCGTCGAGGTCGGCGATGCCGATGCCTATGGCCGCGCCCTCGAAGACCGCGCGGAAGCGGGCCTCGGTCGCGTGCAGGGCCTGCGCCACCACGCCCTGGGCCTGGAGCGCGGCCACGGAGATCGCCTCCTGCTCGGCGAGGGTGCGCTCTCGCAGCGCCTGCGCGAACCCGGCGGCCATGGCGTGCTGGAGCCGCGCCGAGCGGATCCGCAGGTCCTCCTGGGAGCCGTCCCGGCCGCAGTAGAGGACCAGGTAGGCGTCGACGCACTCCAGGGTGCGGCTGAGCGTCTCGGGGTCGGTGCAGTGCGCGGCGACGAGGGCGGCGCCGACCGCCCGGCCCTCCTCCGCGTCGAACGTCCTGGCCCGCAGCGCCTGACTCAACCGGCGCGCGAGAGGCAGGAGTTGCTCTTCGAACTCCGGCCGGGTCAGCGAGGTCGAGGTGGCCGGGAACACCGCCCGGCTCCAGATCGTGGCGAACCTGCGCAGTCTGTCCTCCGGCCCGTCCGGCTCCGCGATCACGCCGTACGCCCTACGCCGGCGTACCCGGAGAAGGCGTACGGGTCCTCGTCCTCCGGTGCCGTCTCGGGCCGCCAGCGCGGCATCGGCACCACTCCGGGCTCCACCATGTCGTACCCCTCGAAGAACCGCGCGATCTCCTCGCGCGAACGCATGATCAGTGGGTTGCGGATGTCCTTGTACACGTCCACCGCGCCCTCGGCCCGCTCCGGTGCCAGCGGGATCCCCTCGTAGCAGGCGTGCGTGAGGACGAGCAGGCTGCCGGGCGCGAGCGCGTCGCGCAGCTCGGCCACCGCTCCGTACGGGTCGTCCGCGTCTTCCACGAAGTGCAGTATGGCAACGAGCAGGAGCGCCACTGGCCGCTTCAGGTCGATCAGCCGCCGGACCCGGTCGCTCCGCAGGATCTCCTGGGGCTTGCGGAGGTCGGCGGCGATGACGTCCGTGCCGTCGTTGCCGGCGAGCACCGCCTCGCTGTGCGCGACGGCGACCGGATCGTGGTCGACGTACATCACCCGGGCGTCGGGAGCGGCCGCGCGGGCCACTTCGTGGACGTTGCCGAACGTGGGGATGCCGGAGCCGATGTCCAGGAACTGGGTGATGCCCTCGGCGGCCGCGAAGCGCACGGCACGGCGCATGAACGCCCGGTTCGCCTGCATGATCTTGGGCAGCCCCGGCATGAACTCCATGGCCCTGCGGGCCGCTTCACGGTCGACCTCGAAGTTGTGCGAACCGCCCAGGTAGTAGTCGTAGATACGCGAAACGCTCGGCACCGAGATGTCGACGCTCCGTGGTGCCCAGGCGGGACGCTCCATGTATCTCTCCAAGGCGTAGGCGATCCGGTGTTCGAGCTGAGGCTACTGATCGCCTGCCAACGGAGCGAGCCCAAACGGAAATTGGCCGTCCGTTCCCGGTCACTGCCCGCGGCACGTGCCGCGTCGACATGGCGGAATCGCCGCGAATGCCGGTAATGATAAAGCCAGTTGACCACGGGGGCCGTTACGGCGAAGGGGCCCGCCCCCTCCGCGCGATGCGGAGGGGGCGGGCCTCGGGGCCGCGCGCGGGGAAGGGGCTCGCTACGCCGCGGGCGCGCCGACCGGCTTGCCCTCGGGCGAGACGGCGTACCAAGTGCCGCCCACGCCCTGGCCGTTGGTCTGTCCGGGAGCGGTGTCACCGGAGAAGGTGTAAATCGGCCAGCAGTTGACGGTCATCTGCTTGACGCCGTCGGGCCGGGTGAAGCCCATCAGGCCCTTCTTCTGCACGCCCTTGGTGTCGTTCGCCGAGACGATGCCGACGGCGGGCCACTTCTCCAGGCAGGCTCCGGCGCAGTTCGAGACCGACTTGGGCCACGCCTTGTCCTTGAGGAAGCGGTAGACCGTGTTGCCGTTCTTGTCCACCACGATGTCACCGAGCTTGGCGTCCTTGCGGACGGAGAGGCCGGGCAGGTCGGCGAGGGTGGCCTTCTTGCCGTCGGGGGCCAGCGCGAACCACTTGCCGCCCACACCCTGGCCGTTGACGTCCCCGGCGTTGACGTCCTTCACGTACCGGTAGGCGGGCCAGCCGCCGATGGTCAGCTGCTTGGTGCCGTCGGTGCGGGTCACCTCGCCCAGCAGCGACTTGTCGATACCGGCACCGGCCGAGGCGTCGCCGGCGGGGACCGGGGGCCAGGCGGTGGCGCAGTCGCCGTCGCAGTTCGACTTGGGCGGGCTGGCGGTGTCCGCGTCGAACCGATAGAGGGTGAGCCCCGCGCCGTCGCTCAACACCTTGCCCAGATCGGGGTTGGTGGCAACGGACAGCTTCCCGGCGGGCTCCGCGGCGGCGGCCTGCTGGCCGTCCGCACCGTAGCCGTTCCCCGTGCTGGCGCTGGGGCTCGCCGTGGCCCCGATGCTCCCGTATCCGCCGGCCGCCGCCGTGGCGCCGACGTTCTGGGCCGCCGATGACGGAGTGGGCGCGTTGTCCGCGCCGCATGCCGTGGTCAGCGCCATGACGGCCGCGGCCGTCGCCACGAGTGAGGCGCTCCGCCAGGAGGTCTTCATCTGTAACTCCCAATAATCACCTGGATGTTGCAGCGCCCTGCTGTGCCGCCGCACGGTCCTAGGTACGCGCGGGAAGTGGGGAAGTGTTCAACCGGCGCACAAATTTCTTTCCGGAACCTGTGCCGTGGGCCCCCGCCCGCCCCCGTGCACATCCGGCCAACCTCGACAGCGGCCACCTCAAACCGGGGTACGCCGCGTTTCGCCCGTTCGGGGCAATCACCGCCAGCTACGGCACACATCGCCCCTCCAGGCCTCATGATCTCGGTCGTGCATGGACCCGAACCGACCCGAACCGCCCTAGGGGCGAGAGTGCTGGCCCTGGTCGCCCTCACCTGGCTGCTCGCGGGCGCGCCGGCGGGAGTGGCGGCGGCCGACGTCTGCGCGTACGTCTCGACGGGCCCCGACGGCACGCAGGCGGTGGCGGTCGCCGGCGACACGTGGGCGGTGGCGGTCACCGGCGGCGACTCCTGGCCGACGCCTCCGGCCTGCCCGGAACCGACCCCGCCGCCGCCCTGCCCCACGCCGACACCCACACCGAGACCCACCCCGCCCCCTCCTCCTCCGCCGCCGCCCCGGCCCACTCCGCCGCCGAAGCCCACGCCCACCCCGGCCCCCAGGCCGAGGCCCACGCCGAAACCCGTCCCGCCCCCGCCGCCGCGACCGGCACCCGCCGCCCCGGTACTCCACCCGACGCCGGCTCCCCCGCCCGTACCGAAGCCGAAACCCTCACCGAGGCCCGCGCCGCCGCACCCTTCGGTGGCTCCGATCCGTTATCCGCAGTACCACGCCCGGCCCCCTCGACCGCGGCCCACGCACGGCAGCACGTCACCGGTCGTCTACGTCCTGCTCATCACGGTGCCCGCGGTGGTCGCCATCGCCGCGCTGCGTCCGCGTTGATCCCCGGAGGAACCCCTTGTCGGAATGGCTTGTTCTCGTCCTCGCGATGGCGGCGGCCTGCGCCGTGGTCGTCATCGTCACCTTCCTGCGAGCACGCACCGCGTCCGAGGACGAGGACCCCAGCGACACCCCGGACGTCATCGAGTACATGACCATGTGGATCGGCGTGGTGTACGCCATCGTGCTGGGCCTCGCGATCGCCGGTGTCTGGGAGGCCCGCAGCGCCGCCCAGGACCACGTCCAGGCGGAGGCCCAGGCGGCGCACGAGATCGCGCAGCGGGTCCGGGTCTACCCGCCGGACGCCCGCGACCGGATCCGGGCCGATGTCGACGCCTACGTCTCCCAGGTCGTCACGACCGAGTGGAAGTCGATGGCCGACCACCAGAAGCTCACCCAGCACGGAACCGACCTCCTCCAGCGGATCCGCGAGGACGTCACCGACTACCACCCCAAGTCGGACTTCGAGGCGCAGGCCTACCAGCCGCTCGTCGACCAGGTGACCGCGTTGGACCAGGCGCGCAGCGCCCGTTCGGACTCCACCGGGGCGACCATGCCGTCGGTGGTGTGGTTCGGGCTGCTCATCGGGGCGGTGATCACCATCGGCATGGTCTTCGCGCTGCAGATCCGGCGCACCACCCGGGAACTGATCCTCGCCGGGCTGTTCTCCGCCCTGATCGCCTTCCTGCTCTTCCTGATCTGGGACTTCGACGCGCCGTACAGCCGCGGCATCACCGCGTCGACACAGCCGTTCCTGAATCTCTTCCCGCACATCAAGGGCTGACCGTCCCGCACCGCGGGAGCCGGCCGGGGGACGACCGCCACACCGGGCGCGTCCCCCGGCCGCAGCCGTGTCGTCCCCTGTGCGGCCCACACGGTTGCCCCATTCGCGCGACTGCGATCGCGCCCGGTGGCACACCTTCCTAGCGTTTCGGTCATCGAGGTGCATTTCCGGCGCAAGCGGAAAAGGTCCGCTGCTGCTCCTCGTGGACCCGGAGGAACCACCATGCGCGCGATACGCGTCGCCTCGGCCGCACTGCTGGGCTTCACCGCCCTCGCCTACTGCGCGCCGGGGGCGGGGGGCCCCCGGCGCCGGCGCCCCCACCACCCACCCCCGGGCCGAACCCGGGCGGCCCCCCGCGCAACCCCGGCGGGGGC
>NZ_JBEXET010000021.1:85031-139547 GCF_040606415.1 Streptomyces sp. NPDC005423
GGGGGACGACGAAGCCAGCGGGCTGCTGGAACGGCTGCTGGCCGGGCGCGTCCGCCTGGTGCGCTGTTCGGCTTCACCGTGCAGCCCTCGACGATCGCGGCGGGCGGACAGGTCACCCTCCAGGTCGAGCGGAACAACGGCGGCTGCCGGGGCCCGGCGACCGTCTCGTCGGGCCTCTTCGACACCGTCACCATTCCGCCGGGCCGCACCTCGGCCACGGCCAGGGTCGACTGGGACGCGAAGCCGGGCACGGTGTACCAGGTGACGTTCGCCTGCCAGGGCGAGAGCGGCTCGACGGGTCTGACCATCGCCGCGGGCCGTGACCGCCACGACCGCGACCACGACCTGGAGCCGGTGGACCCGGTGCACCACGGTGTCCGGGCCGGTGAGGGCGGCAGCATCGCCGGGTTCGACGTCAAGGAGCTGGGCGTCGGCGCGGCCCTGATCGCGGGCTCGGTGGGCGCGGCGTACCACTTCTCCCGCCGCCGCACGGGAGACGACGACGCCTGACTCGCCCCGTGGACAAGGGAGTTGGCCCCGGATCCGCTGTGGATCCGGGGCCGACTCCTTGGCGCGACGTGCGATGTGGGTGGTGCGTGGTGGCGTGCGGTGCGCGTGGTGGACGAGCGACGTGCGGCGCGCGTGTGTGGACGTGCGGCGAGGGCGGGGTCCGGGCCCCGCAGGGAGCGGAGGTCAGAGCCTGCGCTCGGTGCGGCGGCGCAGCCAGAAGATCCCGCCGCCGACGACGGCCGCGGCCACCAGCCCGCCGCCGATCGCCATGTCGGTCGGGGTCGCCCCGGTGCTGCTGGCTCCGCCGAGGCCGCCGCGGACCCCGCCGATGACGGTGAAGGCCGAGTCACGGGTCAGCAGGGAACCGTTGCGGCAGCGGACGGTGATGCTGTACGAACCCGGCCGGGCCGACCTGCTGACCCTCGCCGTTCCGCTGGACAGCTGGCCGGAACGGCCGACGGGCGAGAAGAGGCTCGCCGGCGATTCGAACCCCCGCGAGGTGGCCGTGGCTCCGGTGAAGCAGCCGTCGACCGTCACGGTCAGCTGTCCGCCCCGGGCGATGACACTGGGCAGGGCGACGATGTGGCTGGGGCTCTCGCCCATACCGTCCGCGACGGCCGCGGGGGCGGCGAGCCCCAGGACGGCTGCCGCGGCAACGGCGGCCGTCAGGGCACGAGTACTACGCATGTCATCCTCCGCGGAAGGCGCCCCGGGACCCGTCCCCGGTCTGTCGGCGAGAAACGCCTCCCAGACAGACCCTCAGATGCCGAACACGCGCCCGCATTTCGGGAATGGTCCGTCCTGGTGAGAGAAAGCACCCGGGGAAAACCGCGCAATGGGGTATTGCCGCAGGTCACGGAGGGTCAGAAATTTCCTCCGGACGGCGACTCGGATGGCGCACCGAAAGCACCGGGGCCACCCGTTCGCCCCTTTTCCCGTCGCCGGTCCGGCCGGGGGGACTTAGCGTTCTTCTATGCGCGACGGACGCGGCGACGGCCGTGTCGAGAGGGGATGGCGAATGTCTGCGTCCGAGCTGTCCGAGCTGGCCGAGGAGGAACGCCGGAAGAAGCGCGCTCCTTGGGGCGTGATAGCGCTTGTTCTGCTGACCGGCCTCGCCCTCATTCGCAACGGTTCCGGGGAGTTCGACGTCGGGCCGCCCCAGCCGGCCTCGGCGGCCGCCGCCGACAGCCGTACGGCGCACAGCACCTTCGGCACGGTCCCGGAACCGCTGTCGTACTCGGCCGCCGACCGGGTCGCCATCCCCGCGATCCAGGTCGACGCCCCGGTCATGCCGGTGGGCCTGGACGCGGACGGCTGGGTCGGCGCGCCACCGCCCGAGGACCCGAATCTCGCGGGCTGGTTCACCGGCGGTGTCTCGCCCGGCGAGAAGGGCACGGCGGTGGTCGTCGGCCATGTCGACAACAGAAGGGGGCCGGCCGTTTTCTACGGACTCGGCGCCCTGAAGAAGGGAAACCGCGTAGAGGTCCACCGCGAGGACGGAAAGACCGCCGTGTTCGAGGTCTACGGCATCGAGGTATTCGAGAAGAACACGTTCCCCGGCGACCGTGTCTACGGTTCCAAGGGAACTCCGGAACTGCGCGTCATCACCTGCGGCGGCGGTTTCACCAAGCAGAACGGCTACGACGGGAACGTCGTCGTCTTCGCCCGCCTGGCCGAGGTCCGCTGAGCGTTCCCCGGCCGGGCGGGCGAGAAGGCCCGTCGGCGGTGGCGCGGGTCAGGTGTACTGGCGTCGCGGGAGCGTCAGGTGGTAGCCGGAGTCCAGCAGGTGCGGCAGGTACGCGCGCAGCGCCCGCACACTCTGCGTACGGTCGCCGCCGGCGTCGTGCGAGAGCACCACGACGCCGGGCGCGGCACCGTCCTCGACCGTCCGGACGATGGAGCGGGTGCCGGGGGTCTCCCAGTCGTCGGTGTCGACCGTCCAGGCCAGCGGTTCCATGCCCATCTCGGCGCCGAGCTGGAAGGCCGCGCGGTTCCAGGCCCCGTAGGGGGCGCGGAACCAGCGGGGCCGCTCTCCGTAGGCGTTCTCGATGACGTCGCTGGTGCGTTCCATCTCGGAGCGGATCCCGCTCCGGGTCATCCGGGTCAGCAGCGGGTGGGACCAGGTGTGGTTGCCGACGACGTGGCCCTCGTCGGCCATGCGGCTCAGCAGGTCCCGGTTCCAGTCGGCCATCTCGCCGCAGACGAAGAACGTGGCGCGGACGTCGTACTCGGCGAGGGTGTCCAGGATGTGCGGGGTGTAGCGGGGGTCGGGTCCGTCGTCGAAGGTCAGCACCATGGTGCGACCGCGGCCGGACATGCGCAGGAAGGGTTCGTGCCGCACGGGGGTGCGGCCGGGGGTGGCGAGCGGTGTGCCGGCGTTTCCGGCCAGGGGCCGGAGGCGGTAGGCGGAGGGTTTGAGCGCCGGCTGCCGGGCCCGGGGTCCGGCGGCGGGGGCGGCGGACCGTGCGGGGGTGTCCTCCGGCGATCCGGTGAGCAGCAGTCCGGCGGTGCCGGCCGCCCCCACGGCGGCGGCGCCGGCGAGCAACGCCCGCCTGCGCGTGAACAACTGATCCTTCTTCATGACTCATCAGTCGCCCGGCCGGGGTCCGGCACCCCCGGCAGTACCGGAGCGGCGGCATGAAAGCACTCGGCCGGCCCAGTCTCCGGGGTCGGCGACGGCGCACAAGGGGGAACGGCGGCAGCTGACAGACCTTCAGTTGACCGGTGGGGCACGGCCGGCCGGTCGACGCCGTTGCCGGGTGCGTTCCGAGGCGAGCCGCGTCCCCGGTGTGCGGACGGCAACGGGTCGGCGGCGGTCGGTGCGGCGCGGGTGCCGGCCGAAGGAGCGCCCAGGCCGCCCAGGGCTCCCTGTCTCCGGGCCGACCTGCGGCTTCCGATAGCCTCGCAGCCGTGACGGAACAGCACTCCCCCGGGTTCGAGCGGGGCACGGACGGGCCGAAGGTCATCGTCGTCGGAGTGGACGGCTCCGACTCCTCGCTGCGGGCGGCGGCCTACGCGGGCGGCCTGGCGCGACGGCAGCACGCGCTGCTGGCCGTGGTGTACGTGCAGCCGGTGCTGGCGGCCGGGGCGGCGATGGGGGTGCCGGTCGCGGGGACGACGGACGAGATCGCCGAGGAGCTGGTGGCGCAGATCCGGGAGGCGGCCGAGCGCTCGAAGGGGATATTCGATGTGCGCTGGGAGTTCCACACCTTCCCCGGCGACCCGTACAACGGGCTGGTGAAGGCGGCCGACGAGCTGAAGGCGGACGCGGTGGTGGTGGGCGCCTCCGAGCAGGCCGGTCACCGGATCGTCGGTTCGGTGGCGATCCGGCTGGTGAAGTCCGGGCGCTTCCCGGTCACGGTCGTCCCGTAGGCGCACCCGGCCCGAGGGCTACCTGCCCATCGTCAGTCCGTCCTTTCCGGCGCCCCGGCCGAGGACCACGTCGCGGATCCGGTCGCGCACCCCGGTCAGGTCGGCTCCCCGGGCGACCGCCTCGCCGACGTCGACCACGCGGCCCGCGTCGACGTCGAACCACTGGGGGACGAACTCGGCCCTGGAGACCTGCCAGCGTTCGCCCGGCCGGGCGGGCGGGGCGAAGGTGAAGCGGGCGGCGGTGCTCTCGTTGGCGCGCGGGTCCTGCACGCCCTGGTCGTTGTTCATGTCGCCCGCGATCTGGTCGCCGAGGCCGTAGACGACCCAGGTGCCGTTGACCTTCTCGTACGGCTGGGGCACATGGGCGTGGGTGCCGAGGATCAGGTCGACGTCGGGCCGGCCGCGGGTGCGGGCCGCGGTGAGCTGCCGGGCCAGGTCCGTCTGGCGCTGGTCGGCGCCGTCCTGCCACGGGGTGCCCCAGTGCAGGGAGACGACGACCACGTCGGCGCCCGCCCGCCGGGCGGCGCGGGCGTCCGCCAGGATGCGTGCCGGGTCGATCAGGTCGACGGCCCAGGGCTCTCCCGGCGGGAGGGCGAGGCCGTTGAGGCTGTCGGTGTAGGCGAGGTGGGCGACGTTCGCGGGGCCCGCCGGCAGCAGGGTGACGGAGTCCGCCTCGGCTTCGGTGCGGGCCGTTCCGGCGTGCCGTACGCCGGCCCGGTCGAGGGCGTCGAGGGTGCGCTGGATGCCGGGGGCGCCGTCGTCGAGGGAGTGGTCGGCGGCGGTGGAGCAGTCGTCGTAGCCGGTCGCGGCGAGGCCCGGGGCGAGTTCGGGCGGGGACTTGAAGGTGCGGTCCCCGGTGTAGTCGCCGTTCGCGCCGTAGACGGTCTCCAGGTGGCAGAGGGCCAGGTCGGCGCGGGAGACCAGCGGCTCGACGCCGGCCAGCATCGGCCGGAAGTCGTGACCGGTGCCGCCCGCGTCGAAGGCTGCCCGGTCGATGACCGAACGGTGCGGGAGGATGTCTCCGGTGGCGACGAGGGTGAAGCCGCGGGCGGCGGACGGTGCCGGGCGTCCGGCGCGCGCTTGGTCGGCGCGGTCGTGGTCGGCCCGGTCGTGGCGGCCGGCCTGGCAGGCCGCGGCGGCGGTGAGGACACCGGCCAGTACGAGGGCCGCCCGGCGTCTGCGTGTGATCATCAATGCACCCCAGTGTGGTCATATTTACCCATGAATAGGTACGATCCTGGCCGCTGCCGCAAACTGTCCCAACGTCCCCGTTAACCCGTCCGGTGGGCGCGGTCGGCGGAGCACGGACCGTTCGTCGAACCGTTCGTCGACGCGATCGACCGTCCGTCGCACGCCCCCCGCGCACGCCCTGTCCCCCGGCGGCGCCCTGCGATGGCATACGGCCATGACGGCCGGAATGACGCTGATGACCGGGACGACCGCCGAGCACGAGCTCGCCGCGCTCCAGCGCGAGCACGGCCGGCCGCTGTTCGCGCTGCTGCTCCGGCTCTGCGACGGCGACCGGCAGCGCGCCGAGGACCTCGTCCAGGAGACCCTCGTACGCGCCTGGCAGCACCCCGAGGCGTTGCGCGCCGACGACTTCGACTCCGTACGGCCCTGGCTGCTGACGGTGGGCCGGCGGCTCGCCATCGACGCGCGGCGGGCCCGGCGGGCGCGTCCGCCGGAGGTGGGGGACGCGGTCCTGGAGAACGCGCGCATATGCGCCGATCACGCCGAACGGTCGGCGGCGACGCTCGATGTGCGGGAGGCTGTGAAGACACTCACTCCGGAGCACCGTGAAGTCCTGGTGCTGGTGTATTTCCAGGGGGCGAGTGTGGCGGAGGCCGCGGCGGCCCTCGGTATTCCGCCCGGTACCGTGAAGTCCCGCGCGTACTACGCGCTGCGCGCCCTGCGCAGGGTGCTTCCGGGATACGCGGCCGACCTGCGATGAAACCGACCACCGAGTCAAACCTTCGCAAAGTGCCTTGCTGTGGACCCCCGTTGAGTAATCGGCTGTCCTCATCCGTGTTCCGCACTGGGACCCGGGGTCGGGCGACGCGCACGCACCGGAGGAAGGCGGAAGGGATGCTGCACAGAGGGCAAGGGAGCACGGACGGCACCGGCGGCGGTGAACTCGCCGTCCCCATGGCGTGGTTGTACGCCGAGTACATCGCCGACGAACTGTTGCGGACAGGCGACCTGATGCCACCGACGTCCTTCGAGTTCCGCGCGGGACGGGACGCGCTGGCGCTGACCATCTTCCTCTCCGACACCGACGGCGAACTCTCCGGCATCCGGGTGGTCACCCAGCTGGAGACCTGGCTGTCACTGACCGCCTACGACCAGCCGTGGCAGGACTGGGTGGCCGAACGCATGGCGGCCCTCACCGCCACGACGACACAACTGGCGCTGCCCGCACCGGACTTGGAGCTGGCCGCCGCGGCCTGGCGGTGGCTGGAGGAGACCGAACTGCTCGCGCCCGATCTGGACGCGGTGCCCGGCGGCGGTCCGGCGCCCGGCGGCGAGGACGACGGCCCGAAAGTATGGACACCCGCGTGGCGACTGGGTCTGCCGCTCGGTCATCTCGCCATCCATCTTTTTTGAAATCGGGACCAATCCGGGGCTCCGGCGGCTCCGAACTCCTTGGTTGCGATTCGGTGTACGCCTTGAGTGTTTCGGCTGCCGGGTGCGTACCGGTGGGAGCAAGTAACCCACCCACACCCAACGGCACGAGGATTCGGCATGAGGTCCCTGGAAAGGCATCGCGACGTCGGCGCGTACGCGCTCGGCGTGCTGGACGAGGCGGACGCCTTCCGCTTCGAGGATCACCTCATGGAGTGCTCTCGCTGCGCGGCACACGTCACCGAATTCGGGCCCGCCACACGGCAGATGATGCTGTACCGGCGGGCGACGCCGCGCTCCGTGCACCCCATGGCACAACCCGGACCACGGCTGCTGGACCGGCTCCTCGGCGAGGTGGTCACCCGTCACCGGACCGGCCGCCGGCGCCTGCTCCTCGCGCTCGCCGCGTCGGTGGTGATCGCCGTGGCCGGCTCCGCCGTCGCCATGGCCACCGGGCCGGCGGAGCGGGCCGCGCGGGTCGAGGCGACCGACGCCAAGTCCGGTGTATGGGCCGAGGTCACCTCCGAGAAGGAGGACTGGGGCACCGACATCCAGCTCCGGATCAAGGACGGTGGCGGCCCACGCTCCTGCAACCTCGTCGCCTTCGGACACGACGGCTCCCAGCAGACGGTGACCAGTTGGACGGTGAACAGCGGCGACGCCGGCATGAACACCATGCGGGGCGGCGCGGCAATGCTCCCCGACGAGATCGACCACTACGAGGTCCGCACGGACACCGGCCGCCACCTGGTCACGCTCGACCCGAGCTGAGCCACGCCGCCAACGACCCCGGGGAGCGGCGGGCCGTACGACGTGAGGGGCGGGCAGCCGGGCCCGCTCGGAGGCCGGTGCGCAGGCCACAGATAAGGTGACGGCATGTTTCCGCGGGGGCGCACACTCAGACTCACAGCGGTGACGGCGATGGTGATGCTGGCTCTGACCGGCTTCTCGACCGGCCGTGGCCACGGAAGCCGCAGCCATCACAGCAGCGGGGGCGGGTGCAGCAACTCCCGCCAGGACCACGACAGTTCGTCGTCATCCTCGTCGACCTCGGGCGGCTCGTACGGCAGCGCCTCGTACGGCAGCGCCTCGTCCGCTACGGCGTCCAGCGGCGGCGGCACCTACCGTGCGCGGCCCACCCACCGTTCCACCCCCACCGCGTCCGCTTCCGGCCACACCGCCCGGCGGCCGTTGAAGGACGGCACGGCGGTGCTCGTGCACTGCGCGAGCGCGGACGATCCGTACGCGACCGTCGAGGTCAGGAATCCGAACGGACGCGAGGGTCTCTTCACCGTGAAGGTCGCTTTCAAGGACGCACACGGTTTCACCATGATCGACACCGGCCATCAGGTGTCGGTCCCCGCGAAGAGCAGGACGACCTACCGGGTGCCCGTCGCCGGCGCGGGACACGTGGACGAGATCGATCACTGTGTGGTCGACCCTCGGGCGGTCGCGGACCGATGACGGCACCCAGAGGCCACTTACTCCGATGGCGCCTGGGTGTCGTGGCGATACTGGCGGCGGTCTGCTGCTCCGGCCCCGACCTCCCGCAGGCCGTCAGCACGGCCCCGGACCTCGGCCCGCTCCCGGCCGACCGCTACCGCCGGACGGCAACACCAGGCATACGGCGCGCGAGCGGGCCACCGCGGCGGTCGCGGACGTCGCCTGCAAGCGCCGTCACCACACGGCCGAGATCTGGCACGCGGCCCTGGCGCGGAAGCAGGCCGCGGACATCGCACGGCACCGCGACCGCTACGCCGCCGGGCTGCGGGCGCTGAGGACGTACCGGGCCACCATCGCCGAGGTACTGCGCACACTCGGCCAGCGGGTCCGGCGCAGCGCTGGGGGTCCCAGCGAGCTGAGCCGGCTACTTCAGCAAGCGCGACATCCTGCGGTCCGCGAGCGGTTTCCCGCCGGTCTGGCAGGTCGGGCAGTACTGGAACGAGGAGTCGCTGAAGGAGACCTCGCGGACCGTGTCGCCGCACACCGGGCAGGGCTGACCGGTGCGGCCGTGCACGCGGAGCCCGGTCTTCTTCTCCGCCTTCAGGCGGCCGGCCGCAAGCCCCCGGGAGCGCTCGACGGCCTCGGTGAGTGTGCCGCGCAGGGCCTCGTAGAGGGTGTGTGTCTCGTCCGGGGTCAGGGACGTGGCGAGCTTGAAGGGGGACATCCGCGCCGCGTGCAGGATCTCGTCGCTGTACGCGTTGCCGATGCCCGCGATCAGGCTCTGGTCGCGCAGGGCGCCCTTGAGCCGACGGCGTTCGCCGGAGAGCAGCGCGGCGAAGCGCTCCTCGTCGAAGTCGTCGGCGAGCGGGTCCGGGCCGAGCCGGGCCAGGCCCGGGACCTCCCGCGGGTCCCGCACGACGTGGACCGCCAGCCGTTTCTGGGTGCCCGCCTCGGTCAGGTCGAAGCCCTCGCCGGTCTCCAGGGCCACCCGCAGCGCGAGCGGGCCCTTGCCCGGGCGGGGCGGGTCGTCCGGCAGCCGGTCCCGCCACTGGAGCCAGCCCGCGCGGGCCAGATGGGTGACGAGGTGCGGGCCGCCGTCCGTCACGACGTCCAGGAACTTGCCGTGGCGGCGCACGGCGGTCACCTCGCGGCCCTCCAGCGCGCCCGGCGGAGGGTCGTAGGTCTTCAGGACGCTGACGGCCACGGGCAGCACCCGTACGATCTCATGGCCTGTGAGGTGCTCGGTGAGGAAGTCCCTCAGCGCCTCGACCTCTGGGAGTTCCGGCATACGTCCAGGGTGCCATCCTGGGGCGGAACGGTCAGCTCCGCTCCGTCACCACGAACTCGCACCACACGCACTTGCCGCCGCCCCGCGCCTCCACGCCCCACACGTCGCAGAGCAGGTCGACCAGGAGCAGGCCGCGCCCCGAGACCCCGGACTCCCCCGCCTCGCGGCGGCGCGGCAGGGCGCTGGAGGAGTCCTCGACCTCGATCCGCAGCCTGCGGTCGCCGGCGGTGAGGACCCGGAGGGTGACGATCGCGGCGCCCTCGGTGTGCATCAGGGCGTTGGTGATGAGTTCGTCGGCGACGAGTTCCATCTCGTCGGCGCGGTCACCGGCGCCCCAGGCGCGTACCGCCGCCCGGACCATGTGCCGGGCCTGGGTGAGCGCCTCGGGATCGCCGGGCGCGACGTGCTGCCGGAGCCGGCCGCCGGTGCGGGTGGTGTCCGGCCCGAGGCGGCGCAGCAGCAGGAGGGCCACGTCGTCGTCGCCGCCGCGCTCCTCGGCGACGTCGATGAGCAGGTCGGCGAGGTCGCGTACGTCCTCGGGGCCGGTGGGGACGAGCGCGATCAGGGTCCGCATGCCGTCGTCGAGGTCGACACCGGGCTCTTCGACGAGGCCGTCGGTGCACAGCAACAGGGTTTCGCCCGGGTCGAGTTCGAAGGTGGAGACGGGGTATTC
Source organism: Streptomyces sp. NPDC005423 (assembly GCF_040606415.1). Taxonomy (NCBI): domain Bacteria; kingdom Bacillati; phylum Actinomycetota; class Actinomycetes; order Kitasatosporales; family Streptomycetaceae; genus Streptomyces; species Streptomyces sp. NPDC005423. The sequence continues at coordinate 94,940 of NZ_JBEXET010000021.1, forward strand.
GAGCCGCCCGAACTCGACGGACAGGCCGAGCGGCAGGCCGCCCTCGACGGGCATCCGGTGGCAGCTGCCGTCGGTCCTCCGCACGAGCGGTTCGATGTGTCCGGCCCGGACCATCTGGACCACGCCGGTCGTCAGGTCGGTCTCCGCGTAGAGGCAGGTGGCGAAGCGGTCGGTGTCGAGGTCGTGGAGGAAGACGGAGGCGCGGGCCATCACGGTGGCCGGGGTGTGGCCCTCGGCGGCGTAGGCCTTCAGTACGATCCGCAGCTGGCCCATGACGGCGGCGGCGTGCGTGTCGTGGCCCTGGACGTCGCCGATGACCGCCCCGACCCGGCCGCCGGGCAGCGGGATCAGGTCGTACCAGTCGCCGCCGATGTCCCGCCCGATCTTCGCGGACCGGTAGCGGACCGCGACGTCGGCGCCGGGCACGCTGGGGATGGTGCGCGGCAGCATCGCCTGCTGGAGGCCCTGCGCGAGGTCCTTGTCCTGTTCGTAGAACATGGCGCGTTGCAGGCTCTGGGCGATGCTGCTGCCGAGGGCGAGCAGGACGTTGCGGTCCTCCGCTGTGAAGCCGTACCGGTCGCTGTAGAGCAGGCCGATCGCGCCGATGGGCCGGGCCTGGGCGATCAGCGGCAGGTAGGCGGCCGAGGTGATGTTCAGGCTCGTGATGTGCGGCCAGAGCACCGGGAAGCGGGTCGCGAACTCCTCCGGGGACTCGATGAAGCACGGGGCGAGCGTCCGTACGACCTCGCTCATCGGGTACTGCTCGTCCACCCGGGTGATCAGAGTGCCGGGCACGAAGCTGCCCGCGGGCCCCTCGGCGACCAGCCGGATACGGCCGGCCTCGACCAGCCCCATCACCAGGCTGGTCGCGCCGAGGTGGACGAGGCCGTGGGTGTCCTTGAGGACGTCGATGACGTCCTGCACGGTCCGGGCGTGCGCGAGGGCGGCGGTGGTGAGCTGGACGACATTGGTCTGCTCCCGGCGGGCCGCGTCCTGGACCGCCTGCGCGCGGCGGGCGGCGCTCTCGGCGAGTTCCTGGGTGGCGTCGCGGAGGATGCCGATGATGCGGCGCGGGCGGCCGGTGTCGTCGCGCCGGATGTAGCCCTGGGTGTGGGTCCAGCGCATGACGCCGTCGCGGCAGCGGATGCGGAAGTAGGCGCCGTAGTTCTCGCTGCCGTCCTTCAGCGCCTGGGAGACCAGCGTGTCGAGACGGTCCCCCTCGGCGGGGGGAACCCGCACGGTCAGGGTCTCGGGATGGCCGTCGTACTCGTCGGGGCGCAGGTCGAACACCTCAAGGGCCTGGGGGTCCATGTGGAAGAGACCATGGTCCAGGTCCCAGTCGAAGCTGCCCATGCGGTTGAGCGCCAGGATCGGGTCCGGATGGGCGGGCCAGTCGTCCGGGAATGACAGGGCGCTCGGTCCCCGATCAACCATGCGGCCCACCTTGCCAGGAATCACGGGATTCTTCGACTGGGGGCGACCGGCGGCCAGGGGGAGGCCGCGGCCCTGACCGGCCTCGGTCGGTCACCGCCGTCGGCCGCCGCCCTCGTTCGGTCGGCGGCACCACGCCTACGGCGCCGGACCGGGCGTTTCGCCCTTCTCGTCTGCTTCACTCGCTGGGTCACACCGGTGGAGGGCCGTGGCGCGCGCAGTGACCGGTGTCCGCCGCGCCCTCGCGGAAGGAAGGTGCGCACGGCTGTGGGATGGTTCACCGCTCCCGGTTACTGGCTGAGCCGGCTGGTCTTCCAGCGGGCGCTGGCCGGTGTGTATCTGGTCGCGTTCCTGACGGCGGTGGGGCAGTTCCGCGCGCTGATCGGCGAGCGGGGCATGCTGCCGGTCCCCCGGTTCACCCGGCGGATCTCCTTCCGGCAGGCACCGAGCCTCTTCCAACTGCACTACTCCGACCGCTTCTTCGCCGGCTGCGCGTGGACGGGCTGCGCGGTGTCGGCGGCCCTGCTGGCCGGGCTCGACTCCCGGCTCCCGCTGTTCGGCGGGATGCTGCTGTGGCTGGTGCCGTGGGCGCTGTACCTGTCGATCGTCAACGTGGGGCAGACCTGGTACGCGTTCGGCTGGGAGTCGCTGCTGCTGGAGACCGGGTTCCTCGCTGTCTTCCTCGGCAACGACGAGGTGGCGCCGCCGGTCGTGGTCCTCCTCCTGCTGCGCTGGATCCTGTTCCGGGTCGAGTTCGGGGCGGGTCTGATCAAGATGCGCGGTGACAGCTGTTGGCGGAAGCTGACCTGTCTGTACTTCCACCACGAGACGCAGCCGATGCCGGGTCCGCTGAGCTGGTTCTTCCACCATCTGCCCCGCCCGCTGCACCGGGCGGAGGCGGCGGCCAACCACGTCACCCAACTCGTCGTGCCCTTCCTCCTGTTCACCCCGCAGCCGGTCGCGTCCGTCGCCGCGACCCTGATGGTCGCCACCCAGCTGTGGCTGGTGCTGTCCGGCAACTTCTCCTGGCTGAACTGGATCACCATCACGCTGGCCCTGTCCGCGATCCGTTTTCCGGGCGCCCCGCCGCGACTGGCGGCCGCCTCCGTCGGGTACGAGGTGGTCGTCCTCGCGGCCGCCGTGCCGCTGCTGTTCCTCAGTCACCGTCCGGTGCGCAACATGATCTCGCGCCGGCAGGTGATGAACCGCTCCTTCGACCCGCTCCATCTGGTCAACAGCTACGGCGCGTTCGGCAGCGTCGGCCGTGTCCGGCACGAGGTGGTCGTCGAGGGCACCGCGGACGCCGTGCCCCGCCGGGACTCGGAGTGGCGGGAGTACGAGTTCAGGGGCAAGCCGGGTGATCCGCGGCGCTGGCCGCGCCAGTTCGCCCCCCTCCATCTGCGCCTGGACTGGATGATGTGGTTCGCGGCGCTCTCCCCCGCCTACGCCGAGCCGTGGTTCGGGGCGCTGGTGGAACGGCTCCTGAAGAACGACCCCGACACGCTGCGCCTGCTGCGCCGCTCGCCGTTCCCGCCCGGCGCGCCACCCCGCCACGTGCGGGCCCGGCTCTTCCAGTACCGCTACACCACCTGGCGCGAGCTGCGGGAGACGGGTGCCTGCTGGGAGCGGACCTTCGTACGGGAGTACCTGCCACCGACCCGGCTGGCGGACCCGGTTCAGAGGCCGTAGACGCGGGTCGCCGTGCCCGCGAACACCTCCGCGCGTTCGTCCCGGGTGAGGTGTGCTGTCAACTCCTGTGCCGTGTCCAGGACTTGGCGGTAGGTGGCGGCCAGGGTGCACACCGGCCAGTCGGAGCCGAACATCGAGCGGTGCGGTCCGAACGCGTCGAGTGCCACCTCCGCGTAGGGGCGCAGGCCGGCCGTCGTCCAGCTCCGCCAGTCGGCCTCGGTGACCAGGCCGGAGAGTTTGCAGACCGTGTGGGGAAGCGCGGCGAGAGCCCGGACCGCCGTGGCCCACGGCTCCGACCGCCCGGAGGCGACGGGTGGTTTGCCCAGGTGGTCCAGGACGAACGTGAGTCCGTCGTGCCGCTCGGCGGCCTTGACACAGGCCGGGAGCTGATGCTCCCGGACGACCAGGTCGTACGCCAGTCCCGCCTCGGCCACGGCCGACAGGCCCCGGCGCACGTCCGGGCGGAGCAGCCACTCCGGGTCGGGTTCGCCCTGGACCTGGTGGCGGACGCCCTTGAGGTACCGGCCGCCGGGGAGCGCCCGCAGCCGGGCCAGCTCCTCGGCGATGTCCGGCCGGGTGAGGTCGGTCCACCCCACCACGCCCGCGATCAGCTCGTGCCCGGCCGCGAGCGCGAGGAACTCCGGGGTCTCCTCAGCCACGGTGACCGTCTGGACGAGCACCGTGCGGTCGACCCCGGCCGAGCGGGCCTCCTGCGCGAGGTCGGCGACCGTGAAGTCGCGTCGCAGCGGCGCGAGTTCGGGCCCGGTGAGCCACTCCTGGTCCCGGACGGACAGGTCCCACACATGGTGGTGCGCGTCGACGGTCACGGCAGTTCCCATACGACGGGCAGGCCCGCGTCGGCACCCGCGCCGGAGTAGTCGTGCGCCACTTCCAGGAGCGGGGCCATGCGCGCCTGCCAGGCGACGTTCACCGGGAGCCGGTCCAGTGCGGCGAGGAGCCGCGCGTAGTCGGCGCACTCCAGGACGTGGAAGAGCTCGGTGCCGGAGCGCCAGATCGTCCAGGAGGTGGCGCCGGCGGCGCGGATCGCGTCGGTGAGTTCCTCGGGGACCTCGCGGTGGGCCTGGTCGTACTCGGCGATCCGGTCGGCGCGGACCTTGGTGTGCAGGGCGACTCTCATGACGGCTCCTCGACGGGTACGGGGACGTCGGGCGGCAGCAGACCCGCGTCCCACAGCTCGTGCCAGAAGACGGACGGCACGGGGGCAGCGAACTGCTCGGCGCAGTCGCGTACTTGGGCCGCCGACCGGGCGCCGGCCAGGACGGACGCCACGGCCGGATGGGCGGCGCAGAAGGCGAGGGCGGCGGCGCGCAGGGTGGTGCCGTGGCGGTCAGCGACGGCTTTCATGCGCAGCGCGCGGTCCAGCAACTCGGCCGGTGCCCGGGTGTAGTCGTACGTGGCGTCCGGTGCCGGGTCCGCCAGCAGGCCGGAGTTGAAGGCCCCGCCGATGACGACCGAGGTGGAGCGGGCCTCGGCGGCCGGCAGCAGGCCGGTCAGCGCGCTCTGGTCGAGGAGCGTGTAGCGGCCCGCGCACAGCACCACGTCGACGTCGGTGTCGCGGACGAAGCGGGTGAGCATCCCGGTCTGGTTCATGCCCGCGCCGATGGCGCCGACGACGCCCTCCGCGCGGAGCCTCTCCAGCGCCGGGTAGCCCTCGCGGAAGGCCTGTTCGGCGTGGTCGTCGGGGTCGTGGAGGTAGACGACGTCCACCCGGTCCAGGCCGAGCCGCGCCAGGCTGGCGTCCAGGCTCCGGCGTACGCCGTCGGCGCTGAAGTCCCATACGCGCCGGTGGGTGGCGGGCACGGCGAAGCCGTGGGCGAGGTCGTCGCCGGTCGCCGTCCGCACGGGTTCGAGGAGGCGGCCGACCTTGGTGGAGACCGTGAACTCCGTGCGCGGGCGGTCGCGCAGGGCCGCGCCCAGCCGGCGTTCGGCGAGGCCGAGGCCGTAGTGGGGCGCGGTGTCGAAGTAGCGGATGCCGTGCCGCCAGGCGGTGTCGACCGTCTCGTGCGCCTGCTCGTCGGTGACCTCGGTGTACAGGTTGCCGAGCGGGGCGGTGCCGAGGCCCAGTCCGCCCACTGTCACCGTGCTGCGGCCGAGGGTGCTCACTGGGCCGCCGGCCTCGGCCGCAGGCCCTGCATGCCGCCGTCGACGGCGAGTGCGGTACCGGTCGTGGCGCCGGACAGGGGGCTCGCCAAGTAGGCGATGGCGCCCGCCACTTCGGCCGCGGTGACCAGTCGGCCGGTGGGCTGGCGCGCCTCCAGGGCGGCCCGTTCGGCCGCCGGGTCGGGCGCCGCGTCGAGGAGGCGGCCGACCCAAGGGGTATCCGCCGTACCGGGGTTGACGCAGTTGACCCGGATGCCTTCGCGGAGGTGGTCGGCGGCCATGGCGAGGGTGAGGGAGTACACGGCGCCCTTGGTGGCGCTGTAGAGGGCTCGTTGGGGAAGTCCCGCGGTGGCGGCGATGGAGCAGGTGTTGACGATCGCCGCGTGGGACGACTCGCGCAGGTGCGGGAGGGCGGCGCGGGCGGCGCGGACCATGCCGACGACGTTGACGTCCAGCACGCGGTGCCATTCGTCGTCGGCGTTGTCCTCGACGGTGCCCTGGGCGCCGATGCCCGCGTTGTTGACCAGGATGTCGAGCCCCCCGAGGTCGGCGACCGCGGCGGCCACGGCCCGCCGTACGGAGGTGTCGTCGGTGACGTCGGCGCGGTGGCCGAGCAGGGGCTTCTCGACGCCGCTGGGGTCAAGGTCGAGGACGGCGACCCGGGCGCCGCGCGCGGCGAGGAGTTCGGCGGTGGCCCGGCCGATGCCGGAGGCGCCGCCGGTGACCAGGGCCCTGAGCCCCTCGAAGTCGGTCATGCCGCCTGTCCCTTCTGCCGGTCGGAGTCGGCGGCCCAGAAGGTGCCGCCGGGGAACGTGTACCGCGCGATGGACTCGGGACGCATGGCGGCCGAGAAGCCCGGGGCGGTGGGTGCGGTGTAGTGACCCTCGCGGATCACCACCGGGTCGAGGAAGTGGTCGTGGAGATGGTCGACGTACTCGATGACCCGGTCGTCGGTGGTGCCGGACACGGCGAGGTAGTCGAACATCGAGAGGTGCTGCACGAGTTCGCAGAGTCCGACGCCGCCCGCGTGCGGGCAGACGGGGATGCCGAACTTGGCGGCGAGCAGCAGGATCGCGAGGTTCTCGTTGACGCCGCCGACCCGGGCCGCGTCGATCTGGAGGACGTCGAGGGCGCCGGCCTGGAGCAGCTGCTTGAAGACGATGCGGTTCTGTACGTGTTCGCCGGTGGCGACCCGCACCGGAGCGACGGCGGCGCGGATCGTGGCGTGGCCGAGGATGTCGTCGGGGCTGGTGGGTTCCTCGATCCAGTACGGGTCGAACTCGGCGAGCGCCCGGGTCCAGCGGATCGCCTCGTCCACGTTCCAGCGCTGGTTGGCGTCGATCGCCATCCGGATGCCGGGGCCCACCACCGAACGGGCCACCCGGCAGCGGCGGATGTCGTCGTCGAGGTCGGCGCCGACCTTCAGCTTGATCTGCCGGAAGCCGTCGGAGACCGCCTGCGCGGCGAGGCGGCCGAGCTTCTCGTCGTCGTAGCCGAGCCAGCCCGCGGAGGTCGTGTAGGCGGGGAAGCCGCGCTCGGCGAGGCGGCTGCGGCGCTCCTGGCTGCCCGCCCGGCCGCGGCGCAGGATGTCGAGCGCCTCCTCGGGGGTGAGCGCGTCCGTGATGTAGCGGAAGTCGATCTGGGCGACGAGCCATTCGGGGTCGGCGTCGGCGAGGAGCAGCCAGAGGGGTTTGCCGGCCCGTTTGGCGGTGAGGTCCCAGGCCGCGTTCATCACGGCGCCGATCGCCATGTGCATCACGCCCTTCTCCGGTCCGAGCCAGCGCAGTTGGCTGTCGCCGATCAGGTCGCGGTTCAACGAGCCGGGGTCCGCGCACAGTTCGGCGACGGACCGGCCGGTCACGTGGTCCCGCAGCGCGTCGATCGCGGCGACCTGGACATCGTTGCCCCGCCCGATGGTGAAGCTGAAGCCGTGCCCCTCGTGCCCGTCGGCCGCGTCGGTGCGCAGCACGACGTAGGCGGCCGAGTAGTCGGGGTCCGGGTTCATCGCGTCGGATCCGTCGAGTTCGCGCGAGGTGGGGAAGCGGATGTCGTAGGTGTCGACCGCGGTGACACGGGCGGGGGTCGGGGACACGGGTGGCCTTTCGGTCGGGTACGCAGGGATCCGGTGCCGTGCGGGTGCCGGGTCCGGAGGGGTCAGTCCTGGGCGCGGCCGGTCGTCACGCGGGCGATCATGAGGGCGACCAGGATGATCCCGCCGTAGATGGCCTGGATCCAGAAGGACGGGACCTGGGCGAGGGTGAGCAGGTTCTGTACGACGCCCAGCAGGAGGACGCCGGTCAGGGCGCCGAACATGGTGCCCTTGCCGCCGTCGAGGCTGATGCCGCCGATCACGGCCGCCGCCATCACCGTGAAGATCATGTTGTTGCCCTGGTTGGCGCTGATCGCGCCGACGTAGCCGGTCTGCATGATGCCGCCGACCGAGGCGAGCACGCCGGCGACGACGGAGACGCCGAGCAGCATGCGGTCGACGCGGATACCGGCGGCGCGGGCCGCCTCCGCGTTGCCGCCGATCGCGTACAGGGCGCGGCCGACGCGGTGGTACTTGAGCAGGAAGCCGGCGACCGCGAAGGCGACGGCGGCGAGCCACACCGAGAGCGGGACGCGCAGGACGGTGGAGGTGGCGAGCTGGAAGAAGGCGTCGGGCATGCCGAACAGTGTCTTGCCCTTGGTGGCGCCGACCAGCAGACCGCGCAGGACGATCAGCATGGCGAGGGTGACGATGAAGGCGTTGAGCTTGAACTTCACCACGAGGACGCCGTTGAAGGCGCCGATGACCGCGCCCACGACGAGGACCGCGACGAGGGCGAGCCCGGTCGGCCACTCGGTGCCCCAGCCGGACTCCGCGGACGGCAGGACCAGCAGGGCGCCGATGGCGGGCGCGATGCCGACCACCGACTCCAGCGACAGGTCGATCTTGCCGGTGATCAGTATCAGTGACTCGGCGAGGACCACCATCGCCAGCGCCGCGGACGCTCCGAGGATGGAGATCAGGTTCCGTTCGGTGAGGAACGAGTCGTTGACGACCGCCCCCAGCACCAGGAGTACCAACAGCGCTGGTACGAGGGCGAGTTCACGGGCGCGGCGCAGCAGTACCGTCCTGGCCGACCGGTCGGCGGGGGCGCGCGCGGGCGCGAGCGGCTCGGCCGCCCTGGTGTCAGCCATGGTCCACTCCTTCGATGGAGGCGATCAGCTCGTGGTCGCGCCAGCCCGCCGGGTGCTCGGCGACGACACGGCCGTGGAAGAGGACGAGGACGCGGTCGCAACGCCGCAGGTCGTCGAGTTCGTCGGAGACGACGAGCACGGCGGTGCCGTCGTCGCGGGCGCTGTCCATGCGGGCCAGGAGGGACTCCTTGGACTTCACGTCCACGCCCGCGGTGGGGTTGATGAGGACCAGCAGCCGGGGGTCGGAGGCGAGGGCGCGGGCCATGACGACCTTCTGCGCGTTGCCGCCGGAGAGGTCGGAGACGGGCTGTTCGGGGCCCTCGGTGTGGATGTCGAGGCGGTCGATCAGCTCGGTGGCGAAGCCGCGTCGGCGGTCGGTGGCGACGAAGCCGAACCGGCCGAGCCGGTCGGGGACCGTCATGGTGGCGTTGTCGCCGACGCTCATGCCGAAGACCAGGCCCTGTCCGTGCCGGTCGCGCGGCACGCACCCGACGCCGGCTCTGAGCGCGGCCCGCACGTCGCCGAACGGCAGTTCCTCGCCGCCGAGTCGGGCGGTTCCGCCGGTCGGGGTGTACAGCCCGGTGAAGGACTCCGCCAGCTCGATCTTGCCGCTGCCGCTGGACCCGGCGAGGCCGACGACCTCGCCCCGGCGGACGGTCAGGTCGATGTCCGCGTACGCGTCGGAGGTGAGTCCCCGCGCGTCCAGGAGTACGGCCGCGTCCGGGTCCACCTTCCGTGGCCGCACGTCGAGTTCGGTGATCGACTCGCCCGCCATGGCCTCCACGAGGGCCTGCCGCGGGAGGTCGGCGACCGGTGCGGTGGTGATCCAGCGGGCGTCGCGCAGCACCGTCACGGTCTGGCACACCTCGTAGACCTCCTGGAGGTGGTGCGAGATGAACAGGAAGGTGACGCCGGACTCCTGGAGCGCCCGCATCCGGGTGAAGAGCCGCTCGATCTCCCGGTTGTCGAGCTGCGCGGTCGGCTCGTCCAGCACGATGAACCGGGCGCCGAAGCTCAACGCCCGTGCGATCTCCACCATTTGGCGGTCCTCGACCTTGAGGTCCGCGGTGCGCGCCTCGGGGTCGACTCGGACGTCCCAGGTGTCGAGGAGTGCGGCGGCCTCGGCCCGCAGCCTGCGCCAGCTGATGACGCCGCCCCGGGTGTGCGGCTGGCGGTTGATGAAGAGGTTCTCGGCGACCGTCAACTCGGGTACCACGGTGGGTTTCTGGTAGACGCAGGCGACCTTGCGGCGCCAGGCGTCGCGGTCGGCGAGCGGCGGCGCGGGCTCACCGTCGAAGCGGACCGTGCCCTCGTCGGGTGCCTGGAGCCCGGTGAGGACGGTGACGAGGGTGGACTTGCCGGCGCCGTTGCGGCCGACGAGGGCGTGCGACTCGCCCGGCAGTACGGTGAGCCGCCCGTCGGCGAGGGCGACGGTGGGGCCGTACCGCCTGACGATGGAGCGCGCCTCGACGAGGGGGGTCAACGGGGTTCCCTGGAGGCTCATTTGACCGTGTTGCCCCAGAGCTTGGCGTCGTCGACGTTCTCCTTGGTGACCAGCGGCGCGGGCAGCTGGTCCTCCAGGATGCCGTTGGGCAGCTTGACGATCGTGGAGTCGTGGTCGGTCGGACCGGGCTTGAAGGTCTTCCCCTGCATCGCGGCCTTGATGTAGTACAGGCCGTACTTGGCGTAGGTGTCGGCCGGCTGCGACACGGTCGCGTCGATCTCGCCCTTGCGGATCGCGTCGAACTCCTGCGGGATGCCGTCGTTGGAGACGATCGCGATGTGCCCGGCCTTGCCCGCCGTCTTCAGCAGGCCCTTGGACTTGAGGGTCTGGAGGGTGGGCGCCAGGTAGACGCCGCCCGCCTGGAGGTAGATGCCCTTGATGTCGGGGTTGGCGTTGAGGAGCGTGTCGAGCTTGGAGGCGGCCGTGTCGGACTCCCACTTGGCGGGGATCTCCAGCACCTTCAGCTTCGGGTACTTCTGCTTGGCGCACGCCCGGAACGCCTCCGAGCGGTCCCGGCCGTTGACCGAGGCGAGGTCACCCATGATCTGGACGACCTTGCCGCTGGTGACGTGCTGTCCGAGGTAGTCACAGGCCTTCTCGCCGTACGCCACGTTGTCGGCGCGTACGACCATCGCGACCTTGCCCTTGTCGGGCGCCACGTCGACCGCCACGACCGGCACGCCCTTACGGTCCGCCTGCGCCAGGCCGGCCTCGATGGCGGCGCTGTCGAGCGGGGCCACGACCAGGCCCTTGACGCCCTGGTTCAGCTCGTTGTTGATGTCGGTGATCTGCTGCGAGGCGTCGCTGTTGGAGTTGACCGTCTTGAGTACCTCGACGCCTTCGGACGTCGCCATCTTCGGCACGTAGTCGTTGTACGACTGCCAGAACGGCGAGGTCAGCAGGGGCAGGATGACGCCCACCTTGCCGGTGCCGCCCCCGCCGGCCCCGGAGGCGCCGGTGTCCTTGGTGCTGCCGCATGCCGTGAGCGCGAGGGTGGAGCAGGCGGCCGCAGCCGTCGCACGCACCGCCCACGAGGAAAAACGCCTGCCATGTCGTCCGTTGCGCACTGTGCTGCCGGCCATCTGTCGGCTCCTCATCGAGCGTGATCGAGCGGTTGCCGGAATATTTATCAGACCACTTCGGCCCCGCAACACCCTTCGGAGCCATATTTCCCTGCTTTCGAGCCGTAGTGGTCCGACCACATCGGTGGCTAGACTGCGCGGACCGACGACAGGAGGACTGGCGTGGACGAGATTCCGCCCGAGGAGACACAGGGCGGCGCCGCTCCCCAGAAGGGCTCGGTCACGCAGCGCGCCATCGACCGGATCAAGGCGATGATCGGCGAGGGCCGGCTGGAGCCCGGGCAGCGGCTGCCCACCGAACGCGACCTCGCCGCCCAGCTGGGCATGTCCCGCAGCTCGATGCGCGAGGCGATCAGGGCGTTGACGGTCCTCGGCGTGCTGGAGGCCCGGCACGGATCGGGCATCTACGTCACGCAGTTGGAGGCCGGCGACCTGCTGGAGACCTTCGGCGTCGTCGCCGATCTCTCCCGGGGCCCGCGCCTGGTGGAACTCCTGGAGGTGCGCCGGATCCTGGAGTCGACGGCGACGGCCCTGGCCGCCGCTCGCATCACCCCGGACCAGCTGGCCGAGGTCGAGAAACACCTCACGGCGATGAACGCCACCGACGATCCGGAGGAGATCCTCGCCCACGACCTCGCCTTCCACCGCGAGATCGCGGCCGCCGCCGGCAACGAGACGATGGCCGCGATCCTGGAGGGCCTCTCCTCCCGCACCTTCCGGGCCCGCGTCTGGCGCGGCTACCAGGAGGAGGGCGCGTTCGCCCGCACCCGCCGCGAACACGCCGCGATTCACCGGGCGTTGGTGGCCCACGACCCGGAGGCGGCCCGCGCGGCGGCCGCCGCGCACGTGGGTGAGGTCGAGGAGTGGCTCAGGGCCCAACTGGAGGCGTGAACACCTCCGGTGACCCGGTCACGCCCTCGCGAACCGCAGCGTCAGCAGCTCGAACGGCCGCAGCCGCAGAGCGACTTGGCCGTCCTCGACGTGCGGGGCCGACGGCAGCGGTCGTTCCAGCAGGTCCGTCGCGGTGACCCCGGTGATCTCGAAGCCCGGCGTCAGACGGGCCCTGGCCCGCCCTCCGTGCGCCTCGTGCAGGCGGACCACGACGTCACCGCTTCCGTCGTCGGCCAGCTTCACCGCGGTGACCACGACCGCGTCACTGTCGACGGCGACCAGCGGGGCGACCTCCCGGCCGCCGGTCAGCCGTCGCCGCGGCAGGTTGATCCGCCAGCCCTCACGGACCGCGTCGCCGATGTCCGCGCCCGGGACGAGCGCGTGCCGGAAGCGGTGCACGCCCTGGTCGGTCTCCGGGTCGGGGAAGCGGGGAGCGCGCAGCAGGGAGACCCGGACCGTCGTGGTCGTGCCCGCGTCACCGTCGGCGCGGACCGTACGGGTCACGTCGTGGCCGTACGTCGAGTCGTTGACGACCGCCACGCCCCAGCCGGGCTCCGCGACATGCACGAAGCGGTGGTTGCACGCCTCGAACTTGGCCGCCTCCCATGAGGTGTTGGTGTGGGTGGGACGGTGGAAGTGCCCGAACTGCGTCTCGGACGCGTACCGTTCGGCGTGCACGTCGAGCGGGAAGGCGAGCTTCAGGAACTTCTCCGTCTCGTGCCAGTCGACCTCCGTGTCGAACACCAGCCGCCGCTCCCCCGGCGGCAGCGACAGCACCTGTGTGACGCGCGAGGCACCGAAGGACCGCACGATCCGCACCGATCCGCCCTCCCCGTCCGCGGTCAGCTCGTCCACGTCCGTCAGGTCGGTGACCGTGTTGCGGTAGAACGCGTCGACGTCCCAGGCGTCCCACATGTTCGGGAAGTCCGGGTGGAGTTGGAGCAGATTGGCGGCATGGCCCGGCGGAACCGTCTCGCGGTCGCCCTCGATGTCGTAGGCGGAGACGACCAGGCCCCGGGCGTCGATCTCCACGCGCAGCAGACCGTTGTCGAGGACGTGCCCGCCGCCCGCGCGGGAGGCGAGGCCGGTACGCCCCTCACCCGCCGGTGTCCGGGCGCCGCCCGCGGGGACGGCGTCACGGGCGTGCGGGGCCGAGTTGAAGAGGAGCGGCGTCGTGCCCTCACCGGCCAGCGCGCGCTGCGCCGCGTCGATGATGGTGTCGAGTTCGGCGGCGACCCGCTCGTAGGTCCGGCGCGCCTCGCGGTGCACCCAGGCGATGGACGAGCCGGGCAGGATGTCGTGGAACTGGTGCAGCAGCACCGTCTTCCAGATCCGGTCCAACTCCACGTATGGGTAAGGGACTTCGGTGCGTACGGCGGCCGTGGCGGCCCAGAGTTCGGCCTCGCGCAGGAGGTGTTCGCTGCGGCGGTTGCCCTGCTTGGTCCTGGCCTGACTGGTGAGGGTGGCGCGGTGCAGTTCGAGGTAGAGCTCGCCGACCCAGACGGGGGGTTCGGGGTTCTCCGCCTCGGCCTTCTCGAAGAACTCCCCGGGGGTCTCCCAGACGACGGTGGCGGAGCCTTCCAGGTCGCGCAGCCGGGCCGCCTTGCCGACCATCTCACGGGTGGTGCCGCCGCCTCCGTCCCCCCAGCCGGTCGGGGCGAGGGAGTGCCGGGCCACCCCCTTGTCCTTGAAGTTCCGTGCCGCGTGGGCCATCTCACTGCCGCGCATGGAGCAGTTGTAGGTGTCGACGGGCGGAAAGTGGGTGAAGATCCGGGTGCCGTCGATGCCCTCCCAACGGAACGTGTGGTGGGGGAACTTGTTCGTCTGCGACCAGGAGATCTTCTGGGTGAGCAGCCACTTGGAGCCGGCCGCCTTGATGATCTGCGGCAGCCCCGCGGCGAACCCGAAGGTGTCGGGCAGCCACGCCTCCTCGTTCTCGATGCCGAACTCGTCGAGGAAGAACCGTTTCCCGTGCACGAACTGACGGGCCATCGCCTCCGAGCCCGGCATGTTGGTGTCCGACTCCACCCACATACCGCCGGCCGGCACGAACCGGCCGTCCGACACCGCCTTCTTGACCCGCGCCCACACCTCGGGCCGGTGCTCCTTGACCCACGCCCACTGCTGCGCCTGGGACATGGCGAAGACGAAGTCGGGCTCGTCCTCCAGGAGTGCGGTCATGTTGGAGGTGGTCCGGGCCACCTTGCGGACCGTCTCGCGCAGCGGCCACAGCCAGGCCGAGTCGATGTGCGCGTGCCCTACGGCGCTGACCCGGTGCGCGGAGGGGACGGCGGGCGCGGCCAGCACCCCGGCCAGCCGCGAACGGGCCTGCTCCGCCGTGCCGTTGACGTCCTGGAGGTCCACGGCGTCCAGCGCCCTGTCGATCGCGCGCAGCAGGTCCCAGCGGCGGGCCGAGTCCACCGGCAGCTCGGCCATCAGCTCGCCGAGCACCTCCAGGTCGAGCACGAGCTGCCAGACCCGCTCGTCGAATACGGCGAGGTCCATCCGGGCGAGCCGGTACTGCGGTTCGCCGCCGGCCGTCTCCTTGTCGCCGAGCGGGGTCGGCAGGAAGGGGTGGTAGTCGAGGATGACGGGGTTGGACGCGGCCTCGATGTGCAGCCGCACCTCCTCCCCGCCCGCCACGGGCGCGCCGATCCTGACCCACTGGTTGCGCGGGTTGAGGCCCTTCACGGGGGTACCGTCGGGCCGGTGGACGAGGCCCTCGCACTGGAAGCCGGGCATGTTCTCGTCGAAGCCGAGGTCGAGCAGGGCCTCGACGGTCCGGCCGGCCCACTCCTGGGGCACCGTGCCGGTGACGCGGAACCAGCTGGTGCCCCAGGGAGCACCCCACCGGGCGCCGACCTCGATCGGCTCGGGCTCGGCCGCGAGTCCCTCGGCGACCGGCACCGGCTCGCCCGGCGCGTGCCACACCGCGACGTCGAGCGGTACGGACTCGGGGTACACCGCGGGGCGGACGCGCTCGTCGAGGACGCGCTGGAGACGGGCTTCGACCAGGCTGCGGTCGTCATGCATGTGGGGTGCTCCGTAGCTGGGTTGTGGATGGTTACCAGGTGTGGGTGACGGTCACGGGGACCGACGCCGTGTAGAGCTCCCCCACGGCGCGCACTTCGAACCGCGCCTGCGTCTCGCCCTGTTCGGCCAGGAGTCCCCCGGCGAAGAAGGCCCGCTGGCAGGTGCCGCCGAGGAAGCGCCGTGTGCCGTCGGGCAGCAGGCGGTGCAGGGTGTAGTGCCGTACCGCGTCGGGCGCGGCGTCCCAGGCGAACCTCAGGTCGCCGCCCGTGGCGCCGGTGACGCCGGTGATCACGAGGCCGGAGGGGGCGGCGGGACCGGTCGGCGGCTCGCCCCCGTTGACATCGCGAACAGCGAGTCCGCCGAGCCGCCAGTTCACACCGCCCTCGGTCGAATCGGTCCGGCTGAGCCGCACGCCGATGGCGTGCACGGTCCCGGAAAGCCCTGTGAGCGGGACGGTCAGGGTCTCCCACCCGTTGCCCGAGTTCACACGCTCCGGCTCGGTCCCGCGACGCGCGTCGTTGACCGGGTTCACACGCTCTCGCACGTCACCGCGGCGCGTTTTGACCGCGTTCACACGCTCTCCCCCGGTCCCGCGACGCGTGTTGACCGGGTTCACAGGCAGATAGGTGTACGGCGGTGTCGCCCCCGCCGTGCTCGGCTCGGCGGTGGCGACGGCCAGCTCGATGTTCACAGCGCCGGCATCCGTGCGGCAGGTCAGCTCGACCACCGTGTCAACGGTGACCGGCAGTTGTGCCGCGTACAGGTCCACGGTCGTCGGCTCGTCCAGTTCACCGGCGACCAGCACGCTGCTGCCGCCCCGCCAGGCGTCCGCGAAGTCGAACGTGACGGTGGGCCGCTGTCCCGCCGTGCGTACCACCCACTGCCGGGACGGCAGCCGGTCCTGGAGTCCGAGGTGGTTCCAGGACGTGTCCGAGGTGACCTCCCCGGCCTCGTACCAGCGCAGCCCGTGACCGGTGTTGAAGACGCTCGCGAACGGCAGCGGACCGCTCACCGTCGACCGGTCGGCGACCCACACGGCCGGTGCCCGCCAGCTGTCCGTGGGGTCCGGCCGGGACGGGTCGAGTGAACGTCCGGTCCAGAAGCGGTCGTCGGCGGCGTGGAAGTCGCCGGGGGTGCGGCCCGCCGGGAGGTGGTTGCGGGTCCACTCGGGCCGGTAGAAGCCGACGGACGCGAGGTGTGCCGTGGCCGTCGGCACGATCGCGTCCCAACGCACCGACGTGTTCGAGCCGTTGGACTCGACGTCGACGCCCGCCCAGAGTTCGTAGCGGCTGCGCCCGAGGTTCCCCGCCGTCTGTCCGGACGACGCCAGCGTGCCGGCGCTCCAGCGGAAGTCGACGAACATGTCGTCGGCGGCCTGGAAGAACGCCTGGTTCTGGCTGTCCAGGGCGCCCTGCCAGCTGACGGTCCCGTTGACGGTCATCGCGTCGTACCAGGTCACCCGCTGTCCCCGGGCGGCGGCCAGGGACCTCAGTTCGCGGACGAAGCCCAGCATGTCGGTGCCGAGGGCGGTGTTGCCGCCCCCGGTCTCGGCGTTGAGGAACCAGCCGTCGAAGCCGTAGGCGGCGGCGACCTCCACGAGCCGCTCGGCCAGCGGGTAGTGGCCCGCGGCGTCCTTCTGGACCAGGTCGCGGGTCCACTGGAGCACTCCGCCGTAAGCGACCGGCGGCAGGAAGACGTTGCCGAGGACGCGCACGCCGTGCCGGTGGGCCGCGTCGACGATCGGGGCGTTCGGGGCGAGGATCAGGCCCTCGCCGGAGGAGCCGCCCCAGAAGACCAGTTCGTCGAGGTGGGCCCAGTGGGTGAGGGCGTAGTAGTCGGCGGTGGCCGCGCCCTGCGAGGGGTTGCCCGAGGTCGGTCCGAAGGAGACCAGGGACTGGACGCGGGCCTGGCCGGAGCGGGCGGTGCTGTTGGCCGGGGTGGGGGTGAAGCGGGGCGCGAGCGGCACGGAGGCCGCGTTGAAGGCGAGGTCGGTGTCTGCGGCGGCGGTCCAGTTCTTCAGGCCGCGCCAGGTGATGCCGGGGCCGGGGGTGCCGGCGGGCAGCGAGTCGGGATACCAGTAACTCGCGTACGGCTGACCGGCGTTGACGTCGGCAGCGGTGGCGGTGGCGGGGACGCGCTGGGCGGCGGAGGCGGGCGTGGACAGGAGCGGCGACAGGGCGGTGGCGGCGCCGGCGAGCAGGACGGTGCGTCGGGCGGGGTTCACGAGCGGGTTCCTCCTTGGGGGGTGCCGTACGGGAATCCACGGGGGATTCCTCGCGGGACGGGGAGTACCTGTTCGGGGCTGACGACTTCGGTGATGCCGCGCGCGGCGAGGTGTGCGGTGTCGTCCGCGCGCACGTCGAGGACGGTGGCCGGCCGGGCTCCGTCGGCGACGAGCCGGAAGTAGGCGTCGAAGACGGGTCCGCCGGGGCCGCACCGGGAGCGGGCCGCGGGGTCGGCGGGGACGACGAGCGCCGTGGTGCGGGGGGCGGGTGCGTAGGTGTGTGCGCGGGCCGCGCGGGCCAGCGTGTGCGCGATCTCCTTGGGCCGCCGGTCGTTGGTCAACAGGCCGAGCCCGTATTCGAGTTCGGGGAAGTCGGCGAGGTCGCGGGAGACGTCGTGCGAGCACCACCAGGTGATGCCCCACAGGTCGGGGCAGTCGAGGGTGTGTGCGACGGTCGCCTCGGCGAAGGCGGCGGCGTGCTCGGCGGGGACCAAGGGCTGGGGTGCGCCGACCTCCTGGAGCCAGACGGGCCGGTGGGGTTCGTCGGCCCACGCCTTGCTGAGTTCGACGAGATACGCGGCGTGGTGCTCGGCGGGGACGGAGGTGCGGCCGTGGCGCTGGGCGGTGCCGTTGAAGACCCAGGAGTGGACGGCGGTGAGGGCGCCCCGGCGGGCGGCCTGGGCGGGGGTGAACGGCATGTCGTCCTGGTACCAGGTCGCGTCGTACTCGGCGTGCAGGTGCTGCTTGCCGGGGGCGCCCTCCGCGCAGGCGGCGAGCATCCGTTCCAGCCAGGCGTCGATGTCGTCCGCCGTCGCCCGGTCGGGGTCGGGGTGCGGTCCGGCGGAGAACTGGTTGACCTCGTTGCCGAGGGTCATGCCGAGGAAGTGGGGCCGGCCGGCGAGGGCGGCGGCGAGCGTCCGCAGGTAGTCCGCCTGGCCGTCGAGGACGTCGGGGTCGGTGAAGAGGTTGCGCCGGTGCCAGGTGCGGGTCCAGGCCGGCAGGTGGTCGAAGCTGCTCAAGTGCCCTTGCAGACCGTCCACGTTGACGTCGAGGCCGCGTTCGCCGGCCGCGTCCACGAGGTGGACGAGCTGCTCCACGGCGCGGGGGCGGATCAGGGTGCGGTTGGGCTGGAAGTACGGCCACAGCGGGAAGACGCGGATGTGGTCGAGGCCGAGTGCGGCGACGGAGTCGAGGTCGGCGCGTACGGAGTCGAGGTCGAAGTCGAGCCAGTGGTGGAACCACCCTTCGCTGGGCGTGTAGTTGACGCCGAAGCGCACGGCAGAGGACATCGGGATCCCGGTTCTGTTGTGCGTACGAGGGGGGCGGCGGTCTCAGCCTTTGACGGCGCCCTCGCCGACGCCCCGGAAGAAGTACCGCTGGAGGCAGGCGAAGAGGGCGAGGAGTGGTGCCACCGCGATGACCGTGCCGGCGGCGACGAGCCGTTCGTCGTCGGCGAAGGTGCCGTGGAGGTAGTTGAGGCCGATGGTGAGGGTGAATCTGGACGGGTCGCTCAGCACGATCAGCGGCCAGAGGAAGTCGTCCCAGGCGCCCATGAAGGCGAGGATGGCGACGACGGCGAGGGTTCCCTTCACGGACGGCAGCGCGATCCGCAGGAATCGCTGCCACACGTGGGCGCCGTCGACGTAGGCCGCCTCGTCGATCTCCTGGGGCAGGTTGCGGAAGGCGTTGCGCATCAGCAGGACGTTCATCGCGCCGACGCAGCCCGGGAGGACCACTCCGATCAGGGTGTTGTTCAGGCCCAGTTCCCGCATGGTGGTGAACTGGGCGATGACGATGCCCTCCACCGGTACGAGCATCGCCAGCACGAAGACGAGGGTGGCCGCGCGGCGGCCCCGGTAGCGCAGCCGGGCCAGGGCGTAGCCGGCGAGGGCCGAACCGGCGCAGTTCGTCACGACGTTGGCGCCGGCCACCTTGAGGGAGTTGAGCGCGTACTCCCAGACGGGGATGGTGTCGGCGACCCGCTCGTAGTTGTGCAGGGTGGGGTGGGCGGGCAGGAAGGTCGGCGGCGAGCTGTAGATGTCCTCGGTGGGCCCCTTGAGCGAGGTGGAGAGCTGCCACAGGAAGGGACCGGCGGTGAGGGCGAGGACCGCGAGCAACAGCGTGTAGCGCAGGGCGAGTTCCCGGAAAGGGACGCGGCGGCCGTGCTCGTCGGTGACCCGGGGCGCGCGGCGGACGGCGGCCCGCGGGGCGGGCCGTGTCCGGTCGATGACGCTCATGTCTCCTCCCGCCGGTCGGCGCGGAGCACGAGGAGCATCAGCGCGACGGTGACGGCGAAGACGACGACCGAGAGCGCGGAGGCGTAGCCGACCCGGCCGGTCAGGCCGGTGCCGGCGCGCTGGACGAGCATCACGAGGGTGGTGTCCTCGCCGGCCGGTCCGCCGGTGGGGCCCGCCATCAGGTAGACCTCGGAGAACACCTTGAAGGCGGCGACCGAGGAGAGCGCGCCGACGAGGACCATGGTGGAGCGGACGGCGGGCACGGTGACGGTGAGGAAGCGGCGTACCGCGCCCGCGCCGTCCACCGAGGCGGCCTCGTGCAGTTCGCGCGGTACGTCGGCGAGCGCGGCCAGGTAAATGATCATGTAGTAGCCGAGGCCCTTCCAGACCGTGACGGCCATGGCGCTGAACAGGAGCAGCCACTGGTCGCTGAGGAAGCCGACCCGGCCGACCCCGATCGCCTCCAACACCGAGTTGACCAGGCCGCGTTCGTCGAGCAGCCAGACCCAGATGAGGCCGACGACGACGATCGAGGCGACGACCGGGGTGTAGAAGGCGGACCGGAAGAAGGTGATGCCGGGGATGTTCCGCCGCACCAGCAGGGCGAGGAGCAGCGGCAGGACGACGAGGGCGGGGACGACGCAGAGGACGTACAGCGTGCTGTTGCGCAGGCCGGTCCAGAACATGTCGTCGTGCAGCAGTTCCCGGAAGTTGGCGAGGCCGACGAAGCGGCCGGGGATCAGCGTGCGGCGGTCGGTGAAGGCGTTGACGAGTGTGGAGCCGAACGGATAGATGATGAAGACGCCGGTGACCAGCAATCCGGGGGCGGCGAACAGCCAAGGGGTGGTGGGCAGTTGGCGTCGCACCCGGGTCACGGCGGCGGGGGTGGCCATCGCGGCTAGCCCTGTTGCCGGAGCAGCGTGTCGCACGCTTTGACAGCGTTGTCGAGCGCCGCCTCGGGGCTCTCCTTGCCTTGGAGCGCCTTGGCGATCTCGTTGCGCAGCGCGGTCTTCATCTGCTCGCTGAACAGCACCGGCGTGTAATTGACCGCGTTCTTCAGGGACTTGGCGGCGGCGATCCGTACGCGGGTCTCGTCGGTGCCGTCCTCCTTGGTGAAGTACGGGTCGTCCAGGGAGCCCGCGGTGCTGGGGAAGATGGCGACCTTCTTCGCGAACGACATCTGCTGCCGGGCGTCGGTGACGTAGTGCGCGAAGGCCACCGAGGCGGGGGTGTGCTTGGTCCTGGAGTTGACCATCACGCCCATCACGTACATGTTGACGTGGCCGGTGCTGGTGATCTGGTCGGTGATGCCGATGTTCTTGTAGAGGCTGGGTGCCTGCTTCTTGAAGTTGCCGAGGTCCAGGGCGCTGCCGGGGTTCATGGCGACGGCTCCGGTGAGGAACTTCTTGCCGGAGGACTCGGGGGTGGCGGTGAGCGCCTGCGGGTCGAGGGCCTTCGCGTCGTACAACTGCTTGTATTTGGTGAGGAGTTCGACGCCTTTCGCGTCGTCGAAGGCGAAGGCGGTGCCCGCCTTGTTCATCAGCTCGACGCCGTAGCGGCCGAAGTCCTCGACGGTGGGGACGTTGGCGAGGGTGGCGACCTTGCCGTCGGTCTTGTGGGCCAACCGGATTGCCTGGGCGAAGAGTTCGCCGTACGTCTTCGGCGGCTGGTCGGGGTCGAGTCCGGCCTGCTCGAAGAGGGACTTGTTGTAGAAGAGCGGGCCGGTGTTCAGGTACCAGGGGAAGGCGTAGGTGCCGGTCATGCCCGGTATCCGGTGGCTGGCCCAGGCTCCGGGCAGGTACTCGCTCTGGTACTTGGCGGCGGCCTTGCCGAGGTCGAGCGCGAGGCCGGCCTTGGCGAGCGGGGCGACGAGGTCGGGCGAGACGTTGACGACGTCGGGCAGGGTGCCGCCGGCCGCGTCCGCGCTGATCTTGTCGGCGTAGCCCTCGGCGGGCTGGTCGATCCACTTCACGTGGGTGCCGGGGTACTGCTTCTCGAAGCCGGCGATCACGCCCTCGAAGTAGGACCTGAAGTTGGCGCGCAGGTTCCAGGTCTGGAAGGTGATGTCGCCTTCGACCTTGCCGGAGGCGTCGGTCGAGCCGCCGCCGTCGCCTCCCGAGCCGCAGGCACTCAGCGGCATGAGGATCACGGCGACGGCAGCGGCGGCGAAGGCTCTGCGGGGGATGCGCACGGCGGGTGAACTCCTTTGCGGCGGGCGGCGAACGATGCCGGGGCAGACCCTGCACGCTGTGCACGGGAGGAGTCAATGGATTGCGCTCAGCTAAATTCATTAGTTGCTTTGATCCGGCCAACTGCGCAGGCCACAAGGGTGTGTTGCCGTTCTTGCGGTGGATCACTAATGCGCTTTAGGCTGGGACGACTCAAGCGCATTAGTGCGCCGTAGCGATGGAATGGGGAACAGGGTTGTCAGGCAAGCGGTCACCCGCGCGCCGGCCGACGATGAAGGACATCGCGCAGCGCGCGGGGGTGTCCGAGAGCGCGGTCTCGTTCGCGCTGAACGGCAGGCCCGGCGTCTCCGAGGTCACCCGCGACCGGGTGCGCCGGGTCGCGGAACAGCTGGGCTGGCGGCCCAGTACGGCGGCGCGGGCCCTGTCCGGGGAGGGCGCGGCGACGGTCGGTTTCGTGCTGGCGCGGCCCGCGGACACGCTCGGCGTGGACTCGTTCTTCCTCCAACTCGTCTCCGGCATCCAGGAGGTGCTGGCCGAGCGCCATCTCGGCCTGCTGTTCCAGATGGCCGAGGACGTCGACGACGAGTGCGCGGTCTACCGGCGCTGGTGGGCCGAACACCGGGTGGACGGCGTGCTGGTGGCCGATCCGCGCACCGACGACCCCCGGCCCGGGCTGCTCGACGAACTCGGTCTGCCCGCCGTGGTGATCGGCGGCGCGCCGGACGAGCGGCACCCCGGCCTGTCGACGGTGTGGGCGGACGACGCGGGCGCGATGGCGTCGGTGGTGGACCAGTTGTACGCGCTCGGCCACCGCCGGATCGCGCACATCGCGGGGCTGCCCGGTCTCGCCCACACCGATCGGCGGATCCGCACCCTGCGCGCCGAGGCGGCCCGGCGCGGCCTGACCGAGGTGCGCTCGGTGCCCACCGACTACTCGGACGCGGAGGGCGCCGCCGTCACCCGGCGGATCCTGTCCGGCGGCACTCCCCCGACCGCGCTGGTCTACGACAACGACGTGATGGCCGTCGCCGGTGTCGCCACGGCGGCCGGCCTGGGCTTCGCGGTGCCGGCCGATGTGTCGGTGGTGGCGTGGGAGGACTCGGCGCTGTGCCGCATGGTCAAGCCGTGGCTGTCGGCGCTCTCCCGGGACAGCGTGGAGTTCGGCCGTACGGCGGCCAAGGAGTTGCTCGCCCTGCTGGACGGCGGCCCGGCGCGCACCGTACGGGTGCCGGTGCCCCGGCTGATCGAACGGGACAGCACGGGGGCCGCGCGGGACGCCTGAACCCGGGGCCGCCCGGACATGTCCCGGTGTCGCCAGCGCCGTGACCGGGAAGGTTCACCGGCTCGCGACGCCCGGCACGGCACTAGGCCCCGGCGCGGTTCTGGTCGAGGTGGCCGACGCGGGCGATGTTCGCCCGGTCCTCGGCGTCCTCGCTGGGCCCGGCGGCGAACCAGGCGTCCAGGATCTCGTTGGCCACCGGTTCGGAGGTCAGCCGCAGACCGACCGCGAGGACGTTGGCGTCGTTCCAGCGGCGGGCGCCGTCCGCGGTGTACGCGTCGGCGCAGAGGGCCGCACGCACGCCGGGCACCTTGTTCGCGGCGATCGACGCGCCCGTGCCGGTCCAGCAGCACACGACGGCCTGGTCCGCCGCCCCGGAGGCGACGTCCCGGGCCGCCGCCTCCGAACACACCGCCCACCGGGGATCGCCGCCGGCCCGCAACGCCCCGTGGGCCAGCACCTCGTGGCCGCGCCGGCGCAGCTCCTCGACGAGGAAACGCGCGACGGGTTCGTCCATGTCGGAGGAGACGGAGATTCGCATGCGCCGAAGCCTACGTCAGCGGTGCGACCCGGCCGGGACGGCGGAACCGGCCGTCGTACAGGGGCACTTCGCGCCGCCGCTCAGTGCTGCCACTCCACCTTGAAGACCCACACGTACCGGCCCGCCTGCCGGGCCGCCCGGGGTACGTCGATCACGAGGGCTCCGTTCTTCACCGTCCACGTCAGGGGCCGGTCGTGGCCGAGGAGTGTCACCTTGTCGCCGCCGCGTACCGGTACCGGCGCCTCGACGGTGAGTGTCGCGCCGGGTTCGGCCAGCGAGTGGATGTAGAAGGCCTCGTCGGGGCGGACCGTGAACCGCAGGTCCTCGCCGAGCTGGGCCATCCGCGACCAGTACGTCGTGTCGTAGATCGCCTCGCCGTTGACGCGCAGCCAGCGGCCGGTCTCGCGGAGCCGGGTCTGCATGATCCGCGGAATGGTGCCGTCGGCGCGGGGGCCGATGTCGAGCAGGAAGTTGCCGTTCTTGGAGACGATGTCGACGAGGCCGCGCACGACGTCCTCGGCCGTCATGTAGGCGTTGTCGGGGGTCGCCCGGTTGTAGCCGTAGCTGAACGGGTCGAGGCCCCGGCTGGACTCCCACTTGGCGACGACCGTGTTCTCGTACGTCGTGTACTCCGGCGTCGTGAAGTCGTGGAAGGCGATCCCCGACCGGTTGTTGACGGTCACGTCGATCGGGTGGCGGCGGTTCTTGGCGTGGTTGAAGTACTCGGCCAGTACGTGGAGGCTGTCGTTGGCGCCGCCGATGTCGCACCAGATCAGTTCGGGGTCGTAGCCGTGGATCAGTTCCAGCATCTGCGCGGCCTGATACTCCGTCACATAGTTCTTGCCGGCGGTGTATCCGGTGTACGGGACCGGCTCAAGGGTGTACGGGTCGCGCGGGGCGTGGCCCATCCACGGGTTGTCCGGGTTGAACCACTCCGGCATCGAGAAGTAGAGGCCGCGGTGGAGTTCGGGCGTGTGGCGGCGGGAGGCGTCGAAGAGTTCCCTCACCAGGTCGCGCTTCGGACCCATCCGTACGGCGTTGCGGTCGGAGACCTTGCTGTCCCAGAGCGCGAAGCCCTCGTGGTGCTTGGCGGTGAGCACGTGGTACTGCGCGCCCGCGTCCCGGAACAGTTCCACCCACGCGCGCGGGTCGAACTTCTCGGCGGTGAAGAGGGGGATGAAGTCGTCGTAGGCGAAGTCCTCGCCGTAGGTGGCCCGGTGGTACGCGTACACGGCGTTGCCGGGGTCCTGGAGGTTGTTCCAGTACCACTCGGCGTACTCCTGCCCGACCGGGGACCAGGCGGGCACCGAGTAGACACCCCAGTGGACGAAGATGCCGAACTTGGCGTCCTGGAACCAGTACGGCGCCTGATGCGCCGAGAGGGCGGTCTCGGTGGGCAGGTAGTCGGCGGCCCCGAGGGTCAACGGCCGTTCCAGACGCGCCGCCCGGCCGCCCCGCCCGGTCACGCTCACCGTGCCGTCCCGCACGGTTCCGGGCGTGCCGCCCGCGCGGATGCCGACGCGGACCCGAGCCTGCTCCCCCGGGTCCAGGCGCCGGACGCGGGCGGGTTCGACGGTGCGGGCACCCGGCACGTCGACCCGCACGGACACCCCGTCCGCGGCGAGGATCGGCACCGTACCGGCGTTGACGACCGTGGCCTCGACGCTCTGCGCGCCCGTCCGGGCCAGCAGGGAACTCGTGGAGTGGGCGTCACGCAGGGCCAACGCCCGCCCCTGGGCGGCCGGTTGGAGGGAGAGGGCGAAGACGTGCAGGGCCGCCCGGCCCGCCTCGGCCGGGTTGGTGACCGGCAGGGTGAGGGCGACCGCCTCGCGCCGTGGGTCGAGCCACACCTCGGAGGTGCCGATGCCGACGCCGTGTTCGTCCTTCGTGCCGTCCGGCTTGTAGCGGTACGGCGCCGACAGGGAGCCGGCCGCCGCGTACCAGTCGGAGCCGCCGAGGCCGGCGGTGGTGGTGGAGCCGTCCGCGTAGTGGACGGTGGCCGTGCCGGAGGCGTCGCCGTAGCTGCCGGCGGTCAGGAAGACGGCCGACAGGTAGCGGCCCGGGGGCAGTTCGAGGCGCTGGCCGAGCGCGACAACGTTGTTCCGGGCGCCGGCGGCCGAAGAGGGAAAGAGGAAGGGGACGCCGTCCACCTCGACGCGGCCGGCGGGGAGTTCCTCGCCCGGGAAGGTGTAGCCCGAGCCGTCGAAGTCGCCGCCGCCCGCGGAGGCGGTGTCGAGGCCGTCGTTGTCGTAGAGGGTGTCGAGCGGGACGGGGACCGGGTCGGGGACCGGGGCCCATTCCCCGGACGGCGAGGTGTCGGACCCGGCGGCCCGGGCGTCCGTCGCCACGGTGAGCGGAAGGCCGGCCGCGGCAGCCGCACCCGCCACCGCGCCGAGGACCTGACGTCTTGGAAATGTACCCACGAGCGGCTCCCATTCATCGGATGTCTGATGATTGGCCGGACGCCGGAACCTGTCAATGGGGCTCGTGCGCAAAAGAATTGAGTGATTGATCCGATGACCGGAGAGGTGCGGAGAGGACTGCGAACCCCCGACCCGGGAGCGGCCCGGGAATGCCCGCCCCCACGTCCGGGGCCGGCCGCTCTCGACGCGGCGCCCCGCGCCCGTGCACAGTTCTCCCTACGACGTGGACGTACTGGCGAGTAGACCCGTACGCCCGCGGCCCATCCACCCCGAGGAGCACCCGTGACCAGCTGGGTCGGCCGGACCGCCGCCGAGATCGCCGCCGCCGTACGCGAGAGGCGGGCCACGCCGCGTGAGGTGGTGGCCGAGCACCTCGCCCGGATCGAGCGGCTCGACGGCCGGGTCGGCGCGTTCCGTGTGGTGCGGGCCGAGGCGGCGCTCGCGGAGGCCGACGCGCTGGCCGGCCGGTCCGATCTGGCCGAACTCCCGCTGGCGGGCGTGCCGTTGGCGGTGAAGGACAACCTCGCGGTGCGCGGCGAGTCGAACCGGGTCGGGTCCGCCGCGACCCCGGACACGCCCGCCGGGGAGGACCATGTCACCGTCGCCCGGCTGCGGGCGGCGGGAGCGGTGGTCGTCGGCCTGACGAACGTGCCCGAACTGTGCGTCTTCGGCACCACGGAGGGCGCGTACGGCACCGCCCGCAATCCCTGGGACCTCTCCCGCACCGCGGGCGGCTCCTCCGGCGGCAGCGCGGCGGCGGTGGCCGCCGGGATGGTGCCGATCGCGCTCGGCAACGACGGGATGGGTTCGCTGCGCATCCCGGCGGCCAACTGCGGTCTCGTCACCATCAAGCCGGGTTCCGGGACCGTGCCCGCGGGCATCAGCGACGGCGACTGGTTCGGAATGTCCGAGAACGGACCGCTCGCGACGACCGTCGAGGACGCCCGGCTGATGCTCTCGGTCCTCGCCGGCACCGAGTTCGTACGGCACGACGAGCCCGCCGCGCGCAGGGTCGCCGTCTCCGTGCGCAGCCCGCTCCTCGGAGTCGCCGTCGGCAAGCCGTACACGGCGGCGGCCCAGGAGGCGGCCCGGCTGCTCGCCGGGGCCGGGCACCGGGTGCTGCGCGCCGACCCGCCGTATCCGCCCTCCCTGAGCACCACGTCCCTGGCGCACTGGACGGCGGGTACCTCGGTGGACGCCGCGAGTCTGGACCCGAGCGCGCTGGCCCGGCGTACCCGGGTGCACGCGGCCCTCGGCCGCCGGTTCGTGGCGGGGGTGCGCAAGGGGAGGAGCAGGGAGCTGCTGCGGGGGCGGCTGGAGCCGTTCTTCACCGAGCACGACGTCCTGCTGACTCCGACGCTCGCCCGGCGCTCCCCCAAGGCCGGTCCGTGGCACGAGCGGGGGTGGCTGCGCAATGTGCTGGCCAACACCGCCTACTCGCCGATGACGCCCCCGTGGAACCTCACCGGCCGGCCCGCGATGTCGGTGCCGTTCGGCACGCTGCCGTCGGGGGCGCCGTGCGCCGTGCAGTTGGTGGGACGGCCGGGGTCGGAGGCGGAGTTGCTGGACCTGGCGGAACAGCTGGAGCGACTGCGTCCCTGGCAGCGGACCGCACCGCTCGCCTAGGGCCGGTCGATCTCGGCGGTGCGGTGCGGTGTGTGGCGGGTGCGGCATGGGCGCGGGTGGTGCGCGCCCATGCCGCCGGTGACCGATCGGCTGCCGGGCGGTCAGTCCACGCTGGGCAGGATGTGCGGCTCGGCGAGGTCGTCCTCGTAGCCCGCGAGGCGGATCGGGGCGGAGCGGGCCCACACCTCCAGGCTGCCGAGCTCTCCTGGCCTGCGGCCGGCCCGCTCCGTGCGTTCCTTGGGGCGTTGCTCGCGATTCGTCTTCTCCGGTGTCACCGCGCACTCCTTATGTGTCGGGTCACCCTCGGGGCATACCGGCCAGTCTCCGGTCCGGTACCTGACGCCCGCTCGGGGTCGGGTGGAAAGGCAGTTCGGACGCGGTGGCGCCGGCTACTCGTGGAGAGCAGGCCGTTGTGGAGCGGCATGTCCCAGGACGGACCGTGGGTGTGGGTGGACCCCGTACTGCTGTCCGTCCGCTCTACATTAACCAGATGAGCGGGTGCCCGCTCGATGGGGCTGAAAACTCCGGGTAACTATCTGAAGTCGTTCCGTGTCCTTTCAGCCATGATCTGCCCGCGTTCTTTACCGGACGCGTGGTTTGGCGCCGGCCGTCCCGGCCGCCGCGCGCGGACCCGGCGGGTGGCCACGCCCATGAGCTGCCGTTCCGCACAACTCCCGTACGCGGACTGTTACCTGACGGTCCGTCATGAGATCGTACGGCGATGACGTCGTCGTACGGCCTCCAGGGCAGGGTCGCGGTGGTCACCGGGGGCACCCGCGGGATCGGCCGCGCGGTCGCCGAGCGGCTCGCCGGGGCGGGGGCGCTGGTGTGCGTGGGCGCGCGGGACGCGGACGAGGTGCGGCGGACGGCCGAGCGGCTGGGCGGGGCCGGGCTGGCCGGGGACGTCGCCGACGCCGGCCATCTGCGGGCGCTGGCGGAGCTGGCGCTGGACACGTTCGGACGGATCGACGTGGTGGTCAACAACGCGGCGACGAACCAGCCCTACGGACCCCTCATGGACGCCGATCCGGATGCCTGGCGGGCGGCGTTCGCCGTCAACGTCGAGGCGCCGCTGAGGCTGGTGCGGCACGCCTGGCACGGCTGGATGCGGGAGCACGGCGGCGCGGTGGTCAACGTGTGCACGGAGGGCGCCGGTCATGTCGGGCCGAACGTCGGGGCGTACGGCACCAGCAAGGCGGCCCTGCTGCACCTGACCCGTCAGCTCGCCGGCGAACTCGCGCCGGGGGTGCGGGTCAACTCCGTCTCGCCGGGGCTCGTCCGCACCGGGATGGCCCGGTTCGTGTGGGAGGCGGGCGAGGAGGAGCTGGCCGCGGGTCTGCCGCTGGGCCGGATCGGGGAGCCCGAGGACATCGCGCGGGCCGTCGTCTGGCTCGCCTCCGCCGAGGCGGAGTGGATCACCGGCGCGGATCTGCTGGTGGACGGCGGGACCCGGGTGCGGACGGCGTACACGAGCGGGTACGCCGTCCACGACCGTTTGCGGTCGGCGGAACCGCCCCGGCGATGAGGCTCCTGGTCACGGGAAGGCGAGGAACCAGATGACGACGATCAGGACGACCAGGCCGATCATCATCACCGTGAAGAACCTGCCGCGGTGTCTGGTCTCGACGGGGGCACCTCGGGGCCGGTCCTCGGGCAGCGACCAACCCTCCGGCCGGTCGCTGCCGTAGAACTCCTCGTCGCTCGGATAGCGGTTGCGCGGATCGTCGCGGGCGCGCGGGTCCACGCCGTGTGGCTCACTCATGAAGATCTCCCCGTGCTCGGTCCACTGCGCGCCGGGTGCCCGCCGGGTGCCGGGCTACACGCGGGATCGGCGGCTCACCACTTGCCGGGGGCGTAGTCCTTCAGGAAGACGCCGTACAGGTCCTCGCCCTGCTCGCCGCGGACGACGGGGTCGTAGACCCGGGCGGCGCCGTCGATGAGGTCGAGCGGGGCGTGGAAGCCCTCCTCGGCGAGGCGCAGCTTGTCGTAGTGCGGGCGCTCGTCGGTGATCCAGCCGGTGTCGACCGAGGTCATCAGGACGCCGTCGGTCTGGAACATCTCCTGGCCGCTGGTCCGGGTCACCATGTTCATCGCGGCCTTGGCCGCGTTGGTGTTCGGGTGGCCGGCGCCCTTGTAGCCGCGGCCGAAGACGCCTTCCATCGCGGAGACGTTGACGATGTACGCGCGCCCGCTCCTCGCGGCCCGGGCGGCGGCGGCCATGGCCGGGCGGAGCTTGCTGATCAGGATGAACGGTGCCGTGTAGTTGCACAGCTGGGTCTCCAGCAGCTCCACCGGGGAGATCTGCTCGATCGTCTGCACCCAGGTGTTGCTGTCGACCACGTCGGGCACCAGGCCGCCCGCGTCGATGGCGGTGCCGTCGAGGTGCCGGGCGACGCTGGCGTTGCCCCCGACCAGCGCCAGGCCGGCGACCTGCTGCGCGTCGAGACCGCTGATGCCGACGGGCAGTGCGGCCGACGCGGTGAGGGCGTCCGCCGCGCCGGAGTTGAAGGCGCCGATGACGTGGTGGGCGGGGAGTTCACCGGCGGGCAGCGGGGCGCTCTCGCCGTCGACCAGGGCGGCGTAGGCGGAGGGCAGACGCCGTACGGTCTGCGTCGCGTTGTTGATGAGGATGTCGAGCGGGCCCGACTCGGCGACCCGGTCGGCCAGGGCCACGACCTGGGCGGGGTCGCGCAGGTCGATGCCGACGACCTCCAGCCGGTGCAGCCACTGGGCCGAGTCGTCCATGGCCTTGAAGCGGCGGATCGCGTCCTTCGGGAACCGCGTGGTGACCGTGGTGTGCGCGCCGTCGCGCAGCAGCCTGAGGGCGATGTACATGCCGATCTTGGCCCGTCCGCCGGTGAGCAGCGCGCGCTTGCCGGTCAGGTCGGCGCGGGCGTCGCGCTTGGTGCGGTTCAGCCGGGCGCAGTCAGGACAGAGCTGGTGGTAGAAGTAGTCGACTTCTACGTACCGGGTCTTGCAGGTGTAGCAGGAGCGGGGCCGCTGGAGTATCCCCGCGATCCTGCCCTCCTCGGTGACCGACGACGGCAGCAGGCCCTCGGTCTCGTCGTCGATGCGCTGGGCCGAGCCGGTCGCGGTGGCCTCGGTGACCGCCTTGTCATGGGCGGTTTTGGCGGCCCGGCGGTCCTGGCGGCGGCGCTGCTTGACGCTGCGGTAGATGCCCGCGGTGGCCCGGCGGACGGCGATCGCGTCGGGGTGGTCGACGTCGATCTTCTCCAGCTCGTCGAGCACGCCGAGGCAGACGGCCAGCCGCTCCGGGTCGATCCCGGGCCCGTACACGGCCTCGCCCATGGCCGTGGAGCCGTCCTCTGTCACCGTCATCGCGCTGCCGTTTCCTGGTCGCCTGGTGCGGCGCTCCGGTCGCGCCCGCTGTCGAACGGCGAATTTTACAAAGCCCCGGGCCGCAGCGCCAAACCCGGAACCGTCACGGCCCGCAGGCGGCGGTCAGGGTCTCCACCTCCTCGGTCAGTGCTCGGGCGAGCAGCGCGAGGTCCGGGACGGCCACCGCGTCGGCGACCAGCCCGTAGTGGACCTGGCCGCGGTAGGTCGAGACGGCGACCGCCAGGGAGTGGCCGGGGGCCAGCGGGGCGAAGGGGAAGACGGCGGTGACCGGGTGGCCGCCGAGCCGCAGGCCGAGGCTCGGCAGCGGGACGCTGGTGACCAGGAGGTCGAACCAGAGCCGGGCGGCCAGGCCTGCCAGCGGTCCGCCGAGCCGGTGGCCGAGCGCCGGCACGTGGTCGGCGAGCAGGGCGACGGCGCCGGCGCCCCGGTGCGGCCCGGCGTCCTTGTTGCGGTCCATGGCGGCACGGACCGCGCCGAGCCGGGCCAGCGGATCGGGGTCGTCGACCGGGAGCTCCATCAGGTAGCCGGAGAGCCGGTTGCCCGGTGGCTGCGCGGTGCGGGGGCGGCGGGTGGAGACGGGGATCAGGGTGCGCGGGGCGACGCCGTCGCTGCCGTCGCCGCGCGCGTCGAGCCAGCGGCGCAGCGCGCCGGCGACGACCGCGATGAGCACGTCGTTGACGGTGCCGCCGGCCGCCTTGCGGATCCGGTGCACGTCGTCGAGGTCGACGACGACTCCGGCGGTACGGCGGCTGCCGGACGGCTCGCAGGCGAGCGCGGACGAGGAGCGGGCGCTCAGGGAGGAGCGGGCGACGGAGGCGCCGATGTCGAGGGCCCGCCCCAGGTCGGACAGCGCGCCCCGGAGAAGTCCGGGCAGGCCGCGCACGTCGGGCAGCGGGCCGCGGACGGGTTCCGGCGGGCGGGCGCGCGGCGCGGGCAGGTCCATCGGGTCCATGATCGCGGCGGCGAGGGCCAGGGCGCGCAGGCCGTCGGCGAGGGCGTGGTGGAACTTGAAGAGCACGGCGAAGGAGACCCCGTCCCCGCCCGGCAGCACATGCGCCTCCCAGGGCGGCCGGCCGCGCTCCAGCGGGCGTCCCATGAGCTCTCCCGCCGCGGTGTGGAAGTCGGCGGCGGGGGCGTGCAGCCGGATGTGGTCGGACGCGTCGAAGCCGGGGTCGGGCTCGCGGGTGGCGCCGCCGAACGCGGCCGGGAACGTCAGCGGGTGGCCGAGCGGGTCCCACACGTCCCGGATGCGCATCCGCAGCCCGGGGACGCCGGCGGCGCGGGCGGTGAGCAGGTCGGCGGCGTGCGCGCCGGCGGCCGGCGAGTCGGCGGTGAAGACCCCTAGCGCGCCCAGGTGCATGGGATGTCGGCCGGACTCGATGTTCCAGAACGCCAGGTCGAGGGGAGCGAGCAGATCGGACGTCAATGGCGTGCCTCGCGTCGACTGGGAGGGTGAGCAAGCAGTCAATCCCCGTCGGCGATCACGGTCAAGTTCCATCAGGTTACGCACAGTTAAAAACGGGTGACTCCCGCCCCTCGGAGGAGGGGCGGGAGTCATGAGGTGCCTGCGGTCACTTCAGCGCCGGGGGCGCCGCCTCGGGTGAGGTACCCCACTCCGACGGGCGCGGGCCGACCGTGAAGGCGAGCGAGCGCAGGGAGCGGAGGGTGCCGGTCGTGAGGTAGGTCCGGTCGTAGGGCCTGCCGTCCGTGCGGGCGGTCTGGAGGTAGCGGTCGGTGTCCGAGGTGCCGGGCGCGGTGATGGTCAGGGCACCGCGCGGGTAGTAGCGGCGGTCCAGCGTCAGGTCGACCCGGTCGAAGACGGGCGTGGACAGGCCCCAGGTGTCGTAGCCGGGCTGGACCGGGAAGATCCCGATGGACGAGAGGACGTTCCAGGCGGACATCGTGCCGAGGTCGTCGTTGCCGGTCATGCCGGTGGGGGTGTCGGTGAAGAGGGTCAGCGCCGCGTGCACCACGTCGGTGGTCTTCCACGGCCGGCCGGTCGAGAGGTAGGTGTAGGGAGCGATGAGGTCGGGTTCGTTCTGCGGGTTGTACTTGTCGGCGTTGTAGTAGGCGTAGGGCCCGTTGACCCACACCTCGCGGGCGGTCTTCGCCGGGTCGGCCAGCAGCTGGTCGTAGGCGAAGAAGGAGTCCAGCCGGTCGTTGGCCGCCTGCTCGCCGCCGATCAGGCCGACCATGCCGGGCAGGTCCTGGGGCACCAGCCACTGGTACTGCCAGGAGGTGCCCTCGTGGAAGCCCTCGCTCTGCGCCGGGTCGGCCGGACCGGTGAAGGCGCCGGAGGCGTCGCGGGCGCGGAAGAAGCCCGTCGAGGGGTCGAAGACGTTCCGGTAGCTCTGTGCGCGGGCGGCGTACCGCGCGGCGTCGGCCGGGTGGCCGAGGCCGCGCGCCATCTGGGCGAGCATCGCGTCCGAGAGGGCGTACTCCAGGGTGGCGGAGGCTCCGTGGTCGTAGTCGGAGTCGCCGGGCTTGGCGTGCGGACGGCCCGCGACGTACGGCGCGAACCCCTTGGCGAGGTACTCCGCGTTCGCCTCGCGGCCCACCGCCGGGGAGTCGGCGGGCGGCACTCCGTCGGCGTTGCGTTTCAACGCCCGGTAGGCGCGCTCCTCGTAGCCTCCGGGACCCTTCAACAGGCCCTGCTGGTAGGCGTTGGTGAGGAACGGCGTGACCGGGTCGCCGGTCATGATGTTCGTCTCGACCGTGCCGTAGCCCCACTTGGGCAGCCAGCCGCTCTCCTCGGAGATCTTGATCACCGAGATCGCCATGTCACGTGCCTGCCGGGGGGCGAGCAGGGAGAGCAGTTGGGACTGGGTGCGGTAGGTGTCCCACAGGGACCAGTTCTGGTAGTAGGTGAAGCCCTTCGCCTGGTGCGTCCGCTGGTCCCAGCCGGTGTAGCGGCCGTCCGCGTCGCTGCCGATGTTGGGCGCGAGGAAGGACCGGTACAGGGACGAGTAGAAGGTCCGGCGCAGACTGTCGTCGCCGCCCTGCGCGCGGACGTCGTCCAGCCGGTCCTCCCATGCCCGTTGGGCGCGGTGGCGTACGGCGTCGAAGGAACTCCCGCCCTCCGAACGGAGGTTGACGGCCGCGCCCTTGGCGTCGACGTACGACAGGGCGGTGGTGGCCTCGACCGTGCGGTCCTTCGCGGTGTCGAAGCGGACGTAGGCGCCGCCGGTTCCGCTCTTGGAGCCGGCGGTCACCGTGGCGCCGTCCCAGGTGCCGTAGGCGGTGAAGGGCCGGTCGAAGCGGGTGAGCGTGTGGACGGTGTACGCCTTGGTGTCCTGGCAGAAGCCCCGGCCGGTGATGGTGGTGCGCACGGTCCGGCTGTCGAGGATCTCCACCGTGGAGGAGACCCCGGAGTGCAGCGACTGGGCCGCGTTCAGCAGGACGTTGGCCTTGTCGGTGGCGGGGAAGGTGTAGCGCTGTACGCCGGTGCGGGCGGTCGCCGTCAGTTCGGCGCCGATGCCGGTCCGCAGGCCGACGCGGTAGTAGCCGGGGCTCGCCGTCTCGTCGTCGTGGCCGAAGCCGGCGGCGTACCGCGCGTAGTCCGTCTCCGTGACGTCGCCGGTGGTCGGCAGGACGGGCAGGTCGCCGCCGAGTCCGCAGCCGACCCCGGAGAGGTGGACGAGGGAGAAGCCGCGGATGTGGTCCTGGGAGTAGTCGTAGCCGGTGTTGTGGCCGGTGTCCGGCGAGAGTTGCACCATGCCGAAGGGCACGGCGGCGCCGGGGTAGGTGTTGCCTTCGTTCTCGGTGCCGATGAACGGGTTGACCAGGTCGGTGAGTCGGCTGTCGGCCGTGGCGTGGGCGGTGGCGGGGACGGTGAACAGCGCGGACACTGTCACCGCCCCGGCCACCCACAGGCGCAGGCGCCGGGTCCATCTCATGCGGGTTGACCTCCAGAGGACGTTCAGGTGGTGGGGCACCCTGCGGGAGTCGCGCGCGAGGCGTCGTCGATCAGGGCCCGCTGGGCGGTCCCGACCCGTTCCGCGTCGGGCTTGAGGACCCGGCGGTCGTACGTCATGAGGCCGTTCAACTCGCCCTCGACGTCCGAGATCTGGGTGTAGACGGCCCCGTTGCTCCCCTGGCAGGCCAGCGCGTGCACCTCGGCGAGCTTCGTCAGGTAGTCGTCGGTGTACGCCGAGGGGTCGACGTCGACGTACGACTGCTGCACGGACCAGGCGTGGCCGGGCACCGCCAGGCCGAGGCCGCCGTACTCGCCGCTGACCAGGGCGCGCCGGCCGTCGGGGTGGGGTGGCAGGGCGGGGCTGGGATAGCCGTGCTCGTCCATGATGTCGCCGGTGCCGCCGTCGGCCCCGAGGTTGAGGCCGGACATGCTGTTGACGAGCCGGGTCGGGTCCCAGGACTTGGCCTGGTCGGCGATGCGGGCCTCGTCGTACTGGCCCCAGCCCTCGTTGAAGGTGACCCACATGACGACCGACGGGCTGCTGATGTGCTCGTCGATCATCTGCTTCATCTCGCGCTCGTACTCGGCGCGGGCGGCGGCGGAGGGGTTCACCCCGGCGGTCATCGCGGGCATGTCCTGCCAGACCATGAGGCCGAGCCGGTCGGCCCAGTAGAACCAGCGGTCGGGCTCGACCTTGATGTGCTTGCGCACGGCGTTGAAGCCGAGCTGCTTGTGCACCTTGAGGTCGTGGGCGAGGGCCGCGTCGGTGGGCGCGGTGTAGAGGCCGTCGGGCCAGAAGCCCTGGTCGAGGGTGGCCATCATGAAGACGGGTCTGCCGTTGAGGACCGTGCGGGGGACGCCGTTCACCTTCTCGACGGCGATCGAGCGCATCCCGAAGTAGCTGCCGACGCGATCGGCGCCGACGCGCACCTTCAGGGTGTAGAGGAACGGGTCGTCCGGTGACCAGAGGTGCGGCTTCCTGAGCGTGAGGGTCAGCGGGGTGCCGGTGCGGCCCCGCACGGTGGCGACCTTCCGCTTCCCTTCGTACGCCGTCGCCGTGACCGGTACGCCGGCCCGGACGCCCTGCGCCTCGACGGTGAGGGTGCGGTGCGTGACGTCGGGGGTGAGCTTGAGGGAGTCGACGTGGTCGGCCGCGACCGGTTCCATCCAGACGGTCTGCCAGATGCCCGAGGTCGGGGTGTACCAGATGCCGCTGGGGTCGAGGCGCTGCTTGCCGACCGGCGGGTTCTCGCCGCCGGCCGCGTCGGTGGGGTCGTAGACGCCGACGATCAGCTCCTGCGTGCGGCCCGGCTTGAGCGCGTCGGTCACGTCGGCGCTGAACTTGTCGTAGCCGCCCTGGTGTTGGGCGACCTTGGTGCCGTTGACGTAGACCTCGGCGCGCCAGTCGACGGCACCGAAGTTGACCATCAGCCGCTTGCCGGAGCCGATCTTCCAGCCCGCCGGGACGGTGAAGGTGCGGCGGTACCACATGCGGTCCTCGTGCCGTTCGAGACCGGAGAGCTGGGACTCCACCGGGTACGGGACGAGGATGTGCTCGGCGAGGTCGCGGCCGACGGGCGGCTGTTCGCCCTGGGTGGCGGCGGCGAACTGCCAAGTGCCGTTCAGGTTGCGCCAGTCGGCGCGGGTCAGCTGGGGGCGGGGATACTCCGGGAGCGCGTTGTGCGGGCCCACCTGGTCGGCCCACTGGGTGCGCAGCTCGTACGTGGAGTGATTGGGGCCGGTGGACCAGAAGGCGTTGACAACGTTGCCGTCGGCGCCGGTGAGGCCGCCGGCCCCGTCGTAGCGGACATCGGCGGTGCCGGACGCGGTGCCGGACTTGTTGCCGACCACGGGCTGGTCGAGCGGGACGAGCAGGGCCTTGGGGTCGGCGGGGTCCAACCGGGCTGCTCCCAGCGGCCACTTGGCGCCGCCGATCACCGCTTCGAGATGGTCGGTCAGGCCGGCCGGGGGTGCGGCGAGGGGCTGCGCGAAGTCCAGCTTCAGGGTGCGGCCGGTGCCGGCGACGGTCGCGGCGACGGCACCGTCGTAGTCGAAGCCGTCGGGCAGGCGGAACGCCGACTGCGGTACGGCCGTCTTGGCGGAGCCGGGCTCGGTCCAGCGCAGATGGAGGTTGGAGCCGCCGTAGTGCTCGAAGTACTCGACCTTGATGTCGTAGGCCGTACCGGCGGTCAACTCGACCGGGGCGGAGGTCTGTTCGGTGTCCCAGTCGTCGACCCAGTGGTCGATGACGAGCCGGCCGTCGACCCAGAGCCGGAAGCCGTTGTCACCGATGACGGAGAAGGTGTGCGGGCCGGAGGCCGTCGGCACGACCTTGCCGGTCCAGCGGACGCTGACGTCGTCGGACTGGCCGGTGGTGAAGGCGAGGCGGGGTTCCAGGTTGTCGAAGTCGAGGTTCGGGTCGAAGCCGGTGGCCTTGAGGTGGGCGAAGTCGAAGGCGCCCGGGGCGGACTGGGTGTAGTACTCGCCCTTCAGGCCATGGACCTGCACGGGGTCGTTCGCCACGGCGGCGGTCGCGGCGGGGGCGGCGGCCAGCCCGGCGATGCCGAGCACCAACGCGAGCAGGAGCGCGAGTCGGTCTCTGAGGCGTCTGGTACGCACGGAACCTCCATAACAACGTTGTCATCGGGGCAGTTGGCATGACAACACGGATTCCGCCGTCCGTCCAGGGACATGACAAGCAGCTCGGTGCACGCACCCGGCACGGCCGCCCCGGCGCACGGCGGAACCCGGGTACGGCGAAGCCCCGGTGCGTCCGAGAAGCACCGGGGTGACGCCCGAGTCACCTGAACAGGCCGCGCTACGTGACCAGTTGGCCCTTGCCCAGCGCGATGACCCCGCCCTTGGAGACCGTGTACAGGTCGCCGTCCCGCTCCGGGTTGACGCCGATCGTCGCGCCCGGCGGCACCTCTACGTTCTTGTCGAGGACGGCGCCCCGGACCACCGCGCCCCGCCCGATGTGGACGTTGTCGTGCAGGATCGAACCCTGGACCACGGCCCCCGGGTCGATCACCACACCCGGGGAGAGCACGGACCGGCTGACCTGGCCCCGGATCAGACAGCCGGAGCTGATGATCGACTCACTGGCCATGCCGCCGGCGTTGAAGCGGGCCGGGGAGAGCTGGCCGGAGTGGGTGTAGATGGGCCAGCTGCGGTTGTACAGGTTGAAGGTGGGGCGCTCCGCGATGAGGTCCATGTGCGCGTCGTAGTACGCGTCCAGGGTGCCGACGTCCCGCCAGTAGCCCTGGTCGCGGGTGGTCTCGCCGGGGACGTGGTTGGCGCTGAAGTCGTACAGCCCGGCCTCGCCCCGCTCGGTGAGGGCCGGCAGGATCGAACCGCCCATGTCGTGCACCGAGTGGGGGTCCTCCGCGTCCCGCTGGAGCGCCTCGATCAGGGCCTTGGTGGTGAAGATGTAGTTGCCCATGGAGGCGAAGACGCGCTCCGGGTCGTCCACCAGACCGGGCGGGTCGGCGGGCTTCTCCAGGAAGCGCTGCACCGTCTGCCCGTCCGAGCCCGGCGTGATCACGCCGAACGAGGAGGACTCGGCGCGCGGCACCCGGATGCCGGCCACCGTGACCCCCGCGCCGCTCTCCATGTGCTGGGCGAGCATCTGGCGGGGGTCCATGCGGTACACGTGGTCGGCGCCGAACACCGCGACGTACTCGGGCTCCTCGTCGTAGATCAGGTTCAGGGACTGCAGGATCGCGTCCGCGCTGCCCAGGTACCAGCGCGGGCCGAGGCGCTGCTGGGCCGGGACCGGGGTGACGTAGTTGCCGAGGAGGCTGGACATCCGCCAGGTGGTCGTGATGTGCCGGTCCAGCGAGTGCGACTTGTACTGCGTCAGGACGCAGATGCGCAGCACGTCGGCGTTGACGAGATTGGACAGCACGAAGTCGACGAGACGGTACGTACCGCCGAAGGTGACCGCGGGTTTGGCCCGGTCGGCGGTCAGGGGCATCAGCCGCTTGCCCTCACCGCCCGCCAGCACGATCCCGAGCACCGAAGGCCCACCACGACGCATGGCCGCTCCCCTCACCCTGGTTTGTCCCATGCCTGCCCTGGGGCAGCGTGGACTAAGCCTGTTCGACGATCTTCCCGTACAGGTCGGCCGTGCGACGCGCCACCGCGTCCCAGCCGAACTCTCCCACGGCCCGCTCCCGCCCCGCCTCGCCCATCCGGCGGGCCGCCGCCGGATCGCCGAGCACCGAGTCGAGAGCGCGCGCGAGACTGGTCTCGAAGTCGTCGTCCACCGTGACGAGTACCCCGGTTTCGCCGTCTGCCACCACCTCGGGGATCCCGCCGACCCGGGAGGCCACGACGGGCGTACCGCACGCCATCGCCTCCAGGTTGACGATGCCGAGGGGCTCGTACACCGAGGGGCAGACGAACACGGCCGCGTGCGTGAGGAGTTGGATCACCTCGGGGCGGGGCAGCATCTGCGGGATCCAGTGCACGCCCGCCCTGACGCGGCTCAGCTCGTCGAAGAGATCCCGGAACTCCCGGTCGATCTCCGGCGTGTCCGGGGCGCCCGCACAGAGCACGACCTGCGCGGCGGGGTCGATGTCCCGGACCGCGCGCAGCAGATGGGGCACGCCCTTCTGGCGGGTGATCCGCCCGACGAACAGGACGTAGGGGCGGTCGGGGTCGAGACCGACGCGGGTGAGGACGTCCGTGCCGAGGTCGGGCCGGTAGAGCGCGGTGTCGATGCCGTTGTGGACGACGTGGACCCGGCCGGGGTCGAGGGCCGGATAGCAGCCGAGGATGTCCTCGCGCATCGCCCCCGACACGGCGATCACGGCGTCGGCGGCCTCGATCGCGGTCCGCTCCGCCCAGCTGGACAGGGCGTAGCCGCCGCCCAGCTGCTCGGCCTTCCAGGGGCGCAGCGGCTCCAGGGAGTGGGCGGTCATGACGTGCGGGATGCCGTGCAGGAGCTTGCCGAAGTGGCCGGCGAGATTGGCGTACCAGGTGTGGGAGTGGACGAGCTCCCGGTCTTCCAGGGCGGCGGCGATGGAGAGGTCCGTGGAGAAGGTGCGCAGGGCGTCGTTGGCGCCGTCGAGAACCGGCCAGGGGCGGTGGCGCATCACGCCGGCCGCCCGCTCGCCCTTGGAGCCCTCACCCCAGCAGTGCACGTCCAGCTCGACGAGGGACCTCAACTCCCGTGCGAGGAACTCGACATGGACGCCCGCGCCGCCGTACACATCCGGCGGGTACTCCCGCGTCAGCAGTCCCACTCGCACCCAGAACCCCCTGTTTAGCGGCTGATGATGTTCATATGGTCACCCAGAAGCGGCCCGTACGGAAGGGCCGACGGCCGGATGGCGGCGGGAGGGGCGACGAGTGGCGGGGGGACGGCGGCGGGACGGCGGGGGAATGGCGGCGGGTCCCGGCTCGGCCCTTGCCTCGCCGGGTCGTTCCGGTCGCCCCGGTGTGCCCGGGTCATCCCTTATATCCCCTGACATGTCCCCTGACCGTTCCCCGGTCCCTGAGGGACGGCTCAGGGATGCGGGCCCCCTGTCGCCCACCCTGGGGAGGACAGGGGGCCCGCAGTACTCCATCGGCAGTAGGACCCATTGCCTGCTCAGGAAGGACGACGGGAAGAGGAACGCACGGCATCGTGTTGTGCATGAGAGCCGACCGTTCGCCGCGCGGGGCCCAGCGCCCCCGCCTCACGCAGAGGAGCCGCCCATGAGCGCCCTCGCGTTGTCCGTTCTGCTGTCGCTCGTCTCCGCGGTCGCGTACGCGGGCGGGGCGATCATGCAGGAGCGGGTGGCGGTCTCCTCCCCCGACCAGCACTACGCGCCGCTGCGCCGGCCGGGCTGGTGGGCGGCGGTGGCGCTGAACGGTTCCGGCGCACTGCTGCACGTGGTGGCGCTCGCCTACGGGCCGCTGAGCCTGGTGCAGCCGCTGGGCGCGCTGACGATCGTGTTCGCGTTGCCGATGGCGGCCCTCCTCGTCGGCCGCCGGGCCGGCTCCACCGCCTGGCGGGGCGCGATCATGGCGACGGTCGGACTGGCGGGCCTGCTCTCCCTGGTCGGGGCCTCCGGCACGCACTCGCTGAGCACCGCCCAGCGGCTGTCGGTGGCGCTGTTCACCGGCGGCGTGGTCGTGACCCTGATGCTCGCCGGCCGGGCCGCGCACCGGCACCCGGCGGTGCGCAGCGTGCTGCTGGCCACCGGTTCCGGCATAGCCTTCGGCATGTCGTCGGTGTTCACCAAGACCGTGGCGGTCGACTGGTCGGCCGGCGTCTCCGCCGGCGACCTGCCCTCCCTGGGCGTGATCGGCGTGTTCGCGGTGGCCGGCCTGATGCTCTCCCAGGCCTCCTACCGGGGCGCCGGCCTCGCCGCCCCGCTGGCCGTCCTCACCGTCGTCAACCCGGTGGTGGCCGCGGCGGTCGGCATAACGATGTTCGGCGAAACCTTCCGCTACGGCACGACGGGCACCGCGCTCGCGCTGGGCGCCGGGGTCATCGCGGCGGGCGGCCTGATCCTGCTGACGACGGAGCGACTGGAGCGGACGCCGGCTGTGGCCTCGGCCGACCAGCCCGCCGAGGGCACAGCCAAAACCCCGGTGCGGACACCCGCCCCCGCCGAGGCGGAGACGGCAGCGGAGCGGGCGCCCGCATCCGTGGCCCCGCCCGCATCCGTGGCGCCTCCCGTGTCCGTGGCCGCGTCCCTGGAGGAGTTCCTCGACGCGCTTCCGCTGCCCGACCAGCCGGCGCCGATCGGTCCCGGCGAGGGCGGCGTCGGCGTCGACGTGCACGGGGTCTTCGTCCCGGTCCCGTCCTCGCCCCCGGCGGGCGAGGAGCTCGGGAGCCCGGATCCGCCGGCCGCCGACGACCTGCCCCACCGCTACTTCGGGCCCTACTACGGCGGCCTGTACGTGCCGATGCCGGTCCTCGACCGGCATCGGCCCCCGCGTCAGATGCTGACGCCGCCGGCCCGCAGGTAGGCGAGCGGATCGATGTCCGTCCCAAAACCGGGCCCGGTCCGCACCTCGAAGTGCAGATGCGGGCCCGTGACGTTGCCCGTGGCGCCCGAGCGGCCTATGCGCTGGCCGGTTCCGACCGTCTGCCCCGCCTTCACCGAGATCGCCGACAGGTGGCCGTACTGCGAGTAGCGGCCGTCGGAGTGCCGGATCACCACCTGGTAGCCGTACGAGCCGCCCCACCCGGCGGAGACCACCTCGCCCGTCTCGATCGCCTTCACGGAGGTGCCGGTGGGCACCAGGAAGTCGACACCGGTGTGGTAGCCCTTCGACCAGTGCGAGCCCTCCGCGTGGTAGGGCGTGCCGATGGCGGCGCTCACCGGGGCGACCACGGAGTGGCCGGTCCTGGCCTTCTCCTTGGGCTGGGCCGAGGTCTTCTTCGTGGCCGGCCGGGCCTTGTGCTTCGTGGCGGCCTTGGCCTCCGGCTCGGCACGGCCGCGCAGGCTCAGCCGCTGCCCGGGCATGATCAGGTCCGGGTCCTGTCCGACGGTCGTGCGGTTGGCCGCGTACAGCCGCTCCCAGCCGCCGTCGACGCGCTCGCTGTCGGCGATCCCGGAGAGCGTGTCGCCGCGTACCACCGTGTAGATCTCGGCGGTGCCCGCGCGTGACTGCGGTGTCGTCTGCGGCTTCACGTCCTTCACCGACCGCTGGGCGGTCCGGGCGGTGGCCGCCGGCGCGGTCGCGGCCCGACTGGTCCTGGCGTCGTTGACGTGGATGTCCGGGGCGCCGCCGCCGCTGGCCAGTCCGGCCCGCACCGAACACACCGGCCAGGCGCCGGGCCCCTGGCCCTTGAGCACCTTCTCCGCCACCGCGATCTGCTGGTCCCTGGTGGCCAGGTCGGCACGGTGCGCGTACGCGATGCCGCCGTAGGCCTCCCAGGTGGACTGGGTGAACTGGAGGCCGCCGTAGTAGCCGTTGCCGGTGTTGATGCTCCAGTTGCCGCTCGACTCGCAGGCGGCGACCTTGTTCCAGGTGCTCACGTCCGCCGCGTGGGCGGTCGCGGCGCCGGCGAGCGGGATCGCGAGTCCGGCGCCACCCGCCGTCACGGTGAGCGAAGCACGGTTGATCCTGTTCGGCTGATACCGGCGGTGCCGGCCGCGTACGGCCATGGGGAGCCCCCTCGACATGCGTCAGGAGGGCCAAAAGTAAGGGCCACGAACTGGCCATGACAAGACGGCAATCAGCCGCAGTGTCCCTCAAGTGACCAATAACGCGCACCTGTTGCGGTACGGCTGCGCTTCAGGGGGCAAACGACGGCCCCTGGTGCCCGCCCTCGGGGACCCTCCGCACCACGGCCACCAGGACGTGCGGGCGGGGTACCGCCGGGACAGGATGTCGATGGGGCGATACTGGCGGTCACGAACGGCACCACCGATGTCAGGATCTTAGGAGCCAACCGTATGAGCACTTCAGCCCAGATCGGCGTCACGGGCCTCGCGGTCATGGGCCGCAACCTCGCCCGGAACTTCGCGCGCAACGGCTACACCGTGGCGCTGCACAACCGGACGGCGTCCCGTACGCACGCCCTGGTGGAGGAGTTCGGCGGCGAGGGAGACTTCGTGGCGGCGGAGACCGCCAAGGAGTTCGTGGCCGCGCTGGAACGGCCCCGTCGCCTGGTCATCATGGTGAAGGCCGGTGACCCCACGGACGCGGTGATCCAGGAGTTCGCCCCGCTGCTGGAGCCCGGCGACATGATCATCGACGGCGGCAACGCGCACTTCGCCGACACCCGACGGCGCGAGAAGGCGCTGCGCGAGCAGGGCATCCACTTCGTCGGCACCGGCGTCTCCGGCGGCGAGGAGGGCGCACTGAACGGCCCGAGCATCATGCCCGGCGGCTCGAAGGAGTCGTACGAGTCGCTCGGCCCGATGCTGGAGAAGATCTCCGCGAAGGCCGACGACGGGGCCCCGTGCGTGACTCACGTCGGGCCGGACGGCGCCGGGCACTTCGTGAAGATGGTGCACAACGGCATCGAGTACGCCGACATGCAGCTGATCGGCGAGGCCTACCAGCTGCTGCGTGATGTCGCCGGGTACTCGCCCGCGCAGATCGCCGAGATCTTCCGCACCTGGAACACGGGCCGGCTCGACTCCTACCTGATCGAGATCACCGCCGAGGTGCTGTCGCACGTGGACGCGGCCACCGGCAAGCCCTTCGTCGACGTGGTGCAGGACCAGGCCGAGCAGAAGGGCACCGGCCGCTGGACGGTGCAGATCGCGCTGGACCTGGGTGTCCCGGTGTCGGGTATCGCGGAGGCGGTCTTCGCGCGCTCCCTCTCCGGGCACAAGGCGCTGCGCGAGGCGTCCCGGGAGCTGGCCGGGCCGACGGCCACCGCGCTCGGCGAGGCGGAGGCGGCGGCCTTCGCGGACCGGGTGGAGCAGGCGCTGTACGCGTCGAAGATCGTCTCGTACACGCAGGGCTTCCACGAGATCGCGGCCGGCAGCGAGGAGTACGGCTGGGACATCGACCTCGGCGCGGTCTCCTCCATCTGGCGCGGCGGCTGCATCATCCGCGCCGCCTTCCTGGACCGCATCCGCGCGGCCTACGACGCCCGGCCGGACCTGCCGAGCCTGCTCTCCGACGAGACGTTCGCGCAGGAGATCGGGGCGGCCCAGGACGACTGGCGCGAGGTCGTCGTCGCCGCGACCCGCCAGGGCGTCCCCACGCCCGGGTTCTCGGCGGCCCTCGCCTACTACGACGCCCTGCGCGCCGAGCGCCTGCCCGCCGCCCTCACCCAGGGCCAGCGCGACTTCTTCGGCGCGCACACCTACCGGCGCACCGACCGCGACGGCGCGTTCCACACCCTGTGGGGCGGCGACCGCACCGAGATCACCGCTTGACGCACCGCGCGGGGTGGGCGGGGCGGGGCGCGCCCCC
>NZ_JBEXET010000022.1:0-137663 GCF_040606415.1 Streptomyces sp. NPDC005423
GTCGCAATCCACACCAAAGCCGGAAGGCCCTCACCTGTTCAAGATCCCTCAGCCGAGATCTGCCTCACCCGTCCACAACCTCCCGGGACAGAACAACTAGGGCGCGTATCGAGTCGTGATCAATCTGCGGGATTTGCCTTCGCGGCGGGGCCCGATCCGTAGATCGTTTTGTGTGACGCGAGTGCAACTGACAGATATGGAATGGGAGTTCATCGGCCCATA
Source organism: Streptomyces sp. NPDC005423 (assembly GCF_040606415.1). NCBI lineage: Bacteria > Bacillati > Actinomycetota > Actinomycetes > Kitasatosporales > Streptomycetaceae > Streptomyces > Streptomyces sp. NPDC005423. The sequence continues at coordinate 223 of NZ_JBEXET010000022.1, forward strand.
CCTGCCGATCGGCGAGTACGGGCCGTACCCCGAGCGGCTGCGGCAGCAGTTCGAGGGTGTGATCTGGCGGTTCAAGACAGGCGGGCAGTGGCGGGAGATGCCGAAGGAGTTCGGTGCCTGGTCGACCGTTTCCAACCGCTTCCGGCGGTGGCGTGACGCAGGTGTGTTCGAGGCTCTGATGGAAGGGCTGATCGCGGAGGCTGCGAGGCGGGGCGAGGTGGACCTGTCCCTGGTCAGCATCGACTCCACCACCGCGCGGGCCCACCACGACGCCGTCGGGATGCACCTGGACCAGGACGTCATCACCGCGCTGGAGGAGGCTGCCGCCGAGAAAGAGAAGGCCGGGTCAAAGGGGGCGGCCGCGAAGAACAAAGCGGGCAGGATGCCGAAGCCGATCCCGAGCGGGGCGAGCGACGACGCATTCGGCGTCGGCAAAAGCTCCGGCTGAAGGCCGCCCTCCTCGGACGTTCCAGGGGCGGGCAGACCAGCAAGGTCCACCTCGCCGCCGACCGCAAGTGCCGCCCGCTGGCGTTCGTCCTGACCGCTGGACAAGCCGCTGACAGTCCGCAGTTCATCCCAGTGTTGGGAAGGATCCGTGTCCGCGGTCCTGTCGGCCGTTCCCGCACCCGGCCGGACGCGGTCGCCGGGGACAAGGCCTACTCGTCCCGCAGCAACCGGGCCCACCTGCGTAAACGCCACATCAAGGCAGTCATCCCGGAGAAGTCGGACCAGGCCGCCAACCGGAAGAAGAGGGGCTCCAGGGGCGGCCGACCCGTCAACCACGACGCCGACCTCTACAAGACGCCGACCTCTACAAGGAGAGGAACACGGTCGAGCGCCTGATCAACAAGCTCAAGTCCTGGCGGGGCATCGCCACCCGATACGACAAGACCCCGGACAGCTACCTCGCCGGACTGCACCTGCGCGCCTCGATGATCTGGATCAAAGACCTCACCCGAGGCACCCCTTGATCACAGCCCTGTCGCGCCCTAAGGGCGGACGTAAGGCCGAGTCATAACCTCCATGTTGTGACCGTCCGGGTCGTCGAAGTAGGCGCCGCGACCACCGAATAGACGGTTGATCTGGCCGGGTTCGGTGTGGCTGGGGTCGGCGTAGTAGGTGACCCCGACCACCTCCAGACGGGCGATAACGGCGTCGAACTGCTCGTCAGGGACGAGGAAGGCGTAGTGCTGCGACTGGATCGGCTCGTCCTTCTTCTCGTAGTAGTCGAGCGTCACGCCGTTGCCAAGGTCGACGGGCAGGAACGGCCCAAACGGGGCGCCGACCTTCAAGCCCAGGACCGCGGCGAGGAACTCGGCAGACAGGTGCCGGGCGCTTGCGTAGATGGCAGTGTGGTTCAGCTGGACGCCGGCCGTCGGCAGCGCGGATTCATGCGGGTACTGCTGGTCATAGGACAAAGTGGTGTGTCTCCGGTCTTGAGATCCACTGGAATGGGGCGCCGTATACGGGCGCCGGGAGCTAAGACGCGGAGAAGTGGGCGGGCCTCTGGCCCGCCTCGTGCTCACGTCGAGGCCGGGAACCTCACTCGTGCGTGGCCCATGGCCGACCCGGCAGTCACCCGACCGACCTTAGTGACCATCACAGGCGGGGGCAACATCGTTTCTTGGGCGTGCCCAGCCGCAGATCGAGCCGCCGTTGCGTCAAAGCGGGTCGTCACGGCTCCGCTGATCACGACGATACGCGCCCTAGTTCAGGGCTAGTTGCTGCGGGAGCAGGTTGTTGACACCGTAGACGACGGATCACGATGTCCCGAGCAACGTCGCGACGGCTGCCCGAGCATGGCGGGCCGGGGCCAGGTCGCCACTGATGCCGGCCGTCACGATGGCTCCTTCGGCGAGGAGGAAGACCGGTTCGGCCACCGGCACCCCGGTGGCGTGGACCCACAGTGCGATCTGGTCGTGGAACGCCCGCTTGTGCGACCGGACTTCGGACAGCACCGCTTCGGACGACGAGCCGAGTTCGCCGTGGACGTTGACCCAGGCACACCCGCGGAAACCCGGCTGTGCGAACCATTCGGCAAGCCAGTCGAAGATCGCGAGGACGCGCTCGCGAGGATCCGGGACCTGTTCCACGTAGGCGGCCAGGTCGCCTCGCCACCGTTGGTCGCGACGTTTGAGCATCGCCACGACGAGGCCCTCCTTCGCCGCGAAGAATCGGTAGATCCGCTTCAGCGGCAGACCGGATGCCGCACGCACCTCATCCATTCCGACCGCTTGGATGCCTCGCTCGTAGAAGAGCCTCTCCGCCGCGTCAAGCAGTGCTTCACGGTCGAGGCGGTTCCGTTCTTCGGTGATCGGGGCCGGCATCGGGTCTCCTTGACGTTGAGAACGATCGTTCCCTACCTTAGCCTCGCTAAAAGAGAACGTACGTTCCCGATACGAGGAGGCCCCGGTGCCGGAAGACCGCCCACCCCATCCCCCGTTCACGCGGGAGACCGCCCTGCGGAAGGTCCAGGCCGCGGAGGATGCTTGGAACACCCGCGATCCCCAGCGCGTGGCGCTGGCCTACACGGCTGACTCGACATGGCGGAACCGGGACACGTTCGTCAGGGGACGCGAGGAAATCGTCGCCTTCCTGACACAGAAGTGGGAGCGCGAACTGGGCTACGCGCTACGCAAGAGCCTCTGGGCGTTCCACGAGGACCGGATCGCCGTCCGTTTCCAGTACGAGTGGCACGACACGGAAGGCCAGTGGTGGCGCAGTTACGGCAATGAACAGTGGGAGTTCGATGAGCGCGGCCTGATGCGGCGCCGCGAGGCGAGCATCAACGACGTCGCCATCTCCGAAACCGAGAGGCGCATTCGCGGTCCTCGGCCCGGGGACGAGTACGGGCTCGACATCCCGCTCCTGTAGCCCGCCCCAAACCATCCCAAGCCGGTGAGCGCAGGCAGCACGTTCGCCTGAACCCAACCGACGCTCATTCAGCCAGCAGATCGGGGCCCTGCTCGCCACCACCATGTGACCTGGCCGAGGGCCACACCCCGCGGCCCGCGGCCCGCGGCCCAGCACTGACTCCCTCTTCCCTCCTCCGCAGGCACGGGCACACATTGCGGCAGAGGTCACCGGCGTGATGGTCACCGGCGGCCGCCCCGTAGGACTGATGCTCGCCAGTGAGTCACGTCTTCTTCCTGGCGGCGGTCGGCGCTCAGCTCGTCCCCGGCCTGGGCGAGGACGGTCCGGTCGTCGGCGTTCTCGCCGCTGCCCAGGCTTCTGCTGATGACCCGGGCGTGCACGTCGCGGGCGGCCCACTCCATACCCTGGAGGATCCAGGAGTCGTAGCCGTACCCCTCGTCAGACAGGACCATGCCCCCGTGCAGGTCGACGCCGGGTGCGACGCCCTTCTCCTTGCCGTCGGAGGCGGCGCCGCTGCCCGCGATGGTGGAGGCGACGTGCGTGCCGTGGCCGTTGCGGTCGGTGACCTCCTCGCCGGGGACGAAACTGTCGCTGTCCTTGACCGCGTCCTTGAGGTCGGGGTGATCGGGGTCGTAGCCGGTGTCCAGGACGGCCACGTCGACGCCTTCGCCGGTGTGGCCGCCCTCCCAGACCTCGGGCGCGCCGATCTGGGCGACCGCGTCGCTGAGGGTTGCCTCGGCGCGGCCGTCGAGCCACACCTTGGCAACGCCGCCTCGAAGGCCGCGCCTGCATCGTCCGGAATCTTCCCGGCGTCCTGCCGCGTTCCGGTGAGTTCGCTCCACCGGGCGCCGGTGTTGTCGCGGTCCGCGGCGAGGGCCACTCCGTTGACGCTGGTGAGCGGTCGTACGCCGGCGATGGTGCCCGGCATGGCGACGGCGCGCTTGCGCGGCGTGGACGCGGACGCCTCCTTGCCGCCGTAGGTGACGATGAGGGGCAGGCTCTTGAGCGACGCGTCGTCGTAGCCGTCGGCCATCAGCCGTGTGATGTCGAAGAGCTGGTCGTCCAGCGCGCCGGACGCCAGGTAGGGCGGGCGGCGTCGGGATAGACGTGGGTGTCGCCGCCCACGGTCAGTACGCGGGCGCCGGTCGGCTCGCCGTCGGGACCCTGCACGGTGAGGGTGCCGGGGCCGCCGTCGGGGGCGGGGGTGACGGTGACCGTGTCGCCGGTGACCAAGGTGACGACGGAACCGGCGACGTCGTTGGGGGCGCGGGTGGCCGGCCGACTCGTTGGACTGGAGGGTGTCTGCGGAGATCGAAGAAGGTATGCGATCCGGGAGCCGGCACCGCCACCAGGCCCGGAGTGGGCCGGATCAGCGGGTGGAGCACAGGCAGCGCGCGCCTCGTAGTTGGGCCGCGCGGCTCTCCGAGGCCGGCGAGAAGGGCCGGGCGCCTGGGTCCACACGCGCGCTCGCTTGAAGTATTCCGATACAGGCATATGATGGCTGCCATGGCACGAGCAGCGACGACGTCGGACGCGTTCAACGCGATCGCCGAGCCGCAGCGCCGGGACATACTGGCGCTGCTGCGGGCGGGTGAGTGGCCGGTGACCGACCTGGCCGAAGAGCTGGGGATGAGCCAGCCGCGGGCCTCCAAGCACCTGCGGGTGCTCCGGGAGGTGGGGCTGGTGCGGGTGCGCGGGGTGGGCAAGCAGCGCCTCTACGGCCTTGACGCCCACGGGCTGCGGCCCGTTCACGAGTGGGTCGGCGGATTCGAGCGGTTCTGGAACGAGAGCTTCGACCGCCTGGACACCTATGTGCAGGACCTCAAGCAGACACAACAGGAGGACTGACCGATGGCGGAAGCACGGCGCGAAACAGAGGCGGAAGCGGTGACGGACGACCGGGAGATCGCGATCTCCCGCGTCATCGACGCTCCGCGGGAGCTGGTGTTCGAGGCGTTCACCGAGGTCCGGCACCTCTCGCGGTGGTGGGGTCCGGAGGGGTTCACCACCACCACGCGGTCCTTCGAGTTCCGCGAGGGCGGGGAGTGGGACTTCGTGCTGCACGGGCCGGACGGGACCGACTACTCCGAGTGGATCCGCTGGCGGCGGATCGCCCCGCCGGAACTGATCGAGCTGCTGCACGGTGAGTCCCGCGACGACCCCAACTCCTTCGAGTCGGTCCTGACGTTCGCGCCGCACGGCGAGGCGACCCGGATCGCGATGCGCACGGTGTTCCCCACCAAGGAACTGCGCGACGAGGCGGTCGAGAAGTACCACGCGATCGAGGGCGGCCGGCAGACCCTGGACAACCTGGCGGCCTACGTCACCGACCTCGCACGGAAGGCGGCTGACGGCTGACGGCTGACGGCTGACGGCTGACGGCTGACGGCGAGAAGGTGGTCTTCCGCGTGACGACGACGTCGCGCGAGAGACGTTCGAGCGCCCACCCTCGAACCATGCCACCGCCCCACGGGCGAGAGTCCTCACCGGCCCCCAAAAGAGGCCGAGTTGACGACTCAGCGTGGACCCGAGGCCGTCAGGGAACGGCAGACGGCGCGCACCCGGTCCAGTGCGGCCGTGCCGTCCGGTGAGGTGAACCATCGGGTGTGCTCGCTGAAGTAGGCACGGGCCGCCGCGGTGTTCTCCCGGGAGCGGGTGACACCGTGGAAGTAGTCCATCTCCGAGAGCGCGTACTCCGCGTTGACCAGCGGCAGCAGGGCCGGCAGCGCGGCGGCCTCGGCCGGCTCGAGCGGACGCACCCGCGCGTAGCCCTCCAACAAGCCCTCCAGGTGCCCCAGTTGGACAGGCACCCGGCCGCTCGGCAGTTCAAGCCAGCCGAACATGTTGCGTTCCAGAGCAACTGCCAGGTCATGGACGGCCGTTGTGCGGTCGGACAGCCCGAAGTCGAGGACCGTCGCGACCGCCGCCCGCGTACCGCCCGCGGTGTCCCACAGCAGGTTGGAGGCGTGCCAGTCGTTGTGGGTCCACAGCGGTTCCAGTTCCGGCAGCAGGGGCGCCAGCTCCGCATGCAGCGGCAGATGCAGTCGCTCCAGGTTCAGGTCGACCGGGAACAGTTCCAACGCCTCCGCCAGGTACGGGCGTTGGGCCGTGTACGCGTGCAGCGCCGCCACCGGATCGGCCGCCCCGAAGACCCCGAACGACGACACCAGCGGCTGCGGGCGACGCGGCGGCGCCGTGTGCCCGGCCGCCGCCATGTGCAGCCGGGCCAGGGCGGCGCCCGCCTCGTAGGCGTGCGCCCGCGAGGCGAACGGCGTCCACGACAGGGCGTCCTGGTACAGGTCGGAGCCAGCACCCAGGGTGTGCACCTCGTACGTCCACTCGCCGCGCGCCTCGGCGCCGAGCACCTCCACGACCGGGGCGCCCCGGGACCGCAGATGGCGCAGGAAGGCGTGTTCCTCGGCGAGCCCGTCGAGGGTCCGTACGCTCACATGGTGCCGCTTGAGGAAGACGCGGCGTCCGTCGTGCTCGACGACGGCCGCCGCGGAGAGCGGCCGGGGGCTGTGCCAGCGCAGCCGGGCCGGGCCGCCGAGGACAGCCGCCGCCTCCTCGGCTGTCAGGGGGGCCCAGTCGGGTTCGACACGCTCGTAGCCCAGTCCGTGGGTGGCCGGCTGTGCGCCCGGGGTGTCGAGGTGGTGGTTCGTCGTCATCGTGTCGTGCCTCCGTGTCCGCCGAGCGCGGTCAGCACCTGCGCCTCGACGGCGGCGGCCGTGACCGGATCGAGCCGTCCACCGCCACCGCTGCCGCCGCCACTGCCGCTGCTGCCCGCCGGGTCGTCGGGCGACGGCCGGGGCACCTCGATGCGCGCCGTCACGGTCGCCGGCCGCGGCGACAGCACGTGCACGGTGTCGGCGAGCAGGACCGCCTCCCGGATGTCGTGGGTGACCAGGACGACGGTCCAGCGGTAGCGCTTCCACATGTCCGCGAGCCAGTGCTGCATGTCGGAACGGGTCAGCGAGTCCAGTGCCCCGAACGGCTCGTCCAAAAGGAGCAGCGGACGTTCCAGCACCACCGTGCGCAGCAGCGCGGCGCGTTGCCGCATGCCGCCGCTGAGCTGTGCCGGATAGCTGTTCTGGAAGCCGTCCAGGCCGAACGCCTCGAAGAGGGCGGCGGCCCGGTCGCGGGCCTCCGCCCGCCTGACCCCCTGGGCCTCAAGTCCCAGCGCCGTGTTGGCGAGCACCGTGCGCCAGGGGAAGAGCAGGTCCTTCTGCGGCATGTAGGCGACCCGGCCCGACCGGGTGCGCGGCGGCTCCCCATCGACCAGGACCGTACCGCCGTTGGGCCGTTCCAGCCCGGAGACCAGGTTGAACAGTGTGCTCTTGCCGCTGCCGCTGGGCCCGATCACGGCCGCGAACTCGCCAGGCGCCACGGACAGTTGCAGGCCCCGCAGCACCTTCAGGTCGCCGTAGGACTTGTGCACGTCCCGTACGAGCAGACGCGTGTCCGGGCCCGAACCGCCGTGCGCGGTGGGGGTGTTCATGCGTGGTCCTCCCGGTGTGTGGCCCGCTCCCAGGGCAGCACCAGCCGCTGGAGCAGATAGGTCGCACCGAACAGGGCGATGCTCAGGGCGGCGGTCACCGCGACCGCCGCGAAGACGAGGTCGGTACGGAAGGCGCTCTTCTGCGCCTGCATGTAGATGCCGAGACCGCTCTCGGCACCGGCGTACTCGGCGAACACCGCGCCCACCACGGCGTAGGTGATGCTGACCCGCAGGCCCGCGAAGAAGTACGGCATCGCGCTCGGCACCCGGACCATGCGGAAGGTCCGCAGCCGGCCCGCGCCCAGTGAGCACAGCAGCCGCATGGCCTCCGGGTCGGCGGAGGCGAATCCGGCCGCGAGGTTCGCGGTGAGCGGGAAGAACGTGGCCAGCGTGACCACCAGCATCTTCGGGAACAGTCCGAAGCCGAACCAGATGATGAGCAGGGGCGCGACGGCCACGATCGGGATCGTCTGCGAGGCGACCAGCAGTGGGTAGAGGGCGCGCCGCGCGGTGGCCGAGAAGTCCAGCACCACCGCCACCAGCCAGGCCGCCACGAACGACATGCCGAAGCCGGCGGCGGTCTCCTGGAGCGTCGGCACCGTGTTGTCCCACAGGTCCTGCCGGTTCTCCCACCCCTGCACGAGCACTCGCCACGGCCCGGGCAGTGTCGTCGGATCGACCCGCGCGGCGCTGGTGTACGTCTGCCACACCACCAGCAGGACGGCGACCACCAGGACCGGCGGCAGCACGAGAGCCGCGCCGCGCCGCAGCCCGCCGCCGCGCCGCCCACCGCTCTGGGCGGGAGTGCCGTCCTCCGGGCGGGCCGCCTGTCCGGTGGTGGCGGGCGCGGTGGCGTCGGCCGTTTCCGTCGCTGGGCCGGTCACGACTGCTCCGGCAGGTAGGCGTCGGTGAAGTACGTCGACGTGTCTGGCTTCGCGGTGAGCTTCTTGCCGTTGGCGTCACTCAGCAGGCCCGACGTGTACTCGAAGTCGGCGAACGCCTGCCAGCGCTCGGCCGACTGGGTTCCGACAGAGCCGTCGGCGGCCCGATAGTAGGAGTCGGCGAGCATCTGCTCGCTCTGCTTGACGAGTCGGGTGTTGGTCAGCACGCTCTTGTTCGCGGCGATCAGCAGGTCCGCGGCCTTCGCGGGGTGGTCGGCGGCGTAGACGTATCCGCGCTGTACCGCGGCGAGGAACTTCTTCGCGGTGGCGCTGTTCCCCTTCAGGTACTGGTCCGAGGAGGCGATCAGCGTGGAGTAGATGGCGGGGAAGCCGTAGTCGGAGAGCTGGAAGTTCTTCAGCGGCTTGCCGGTGAGCTTCGCCTCCAGCCCTTCCCAGGTCGGCATCGGCATCGCGAAGTCCGCCTTGCCGGCGTAAAGGGCCGCGTACGCCGATGTGTTGAGCGTGATGCTCTTGAAGTCCCCCTTGCCGCCCGCGTTCTTGATGACGGACTGGAGCAGCGGCTTCTCGTAGGGCGCGCCGAAGCCGGCGTACGTCTTGCCGTCCAGGTCCTTCGGAGAGGCGATGTCGTCGCGCTTCGCCGAGACCGCGATCGTGACGTCCGTCTTCTGGGTCACCGCGTAGACGGAGGTGATGTCCTGGCCGGCCGCGCGGGCGCTGGTGACGCCCTCCTGGTAGGAGATCCCGAAGTCGGCCTTGTGGTTGGCGATCAGGGTCTCGGGCGCGGTCGAGCCGTAGGGCACGATCTTCAGGTTGATCCCGGCCTTCTTGAACCAGCCGAGCCGCTGGGCGACGTAGATGCCGGTGTGATTGGTGTTGGGCGTCCAGTCCAGGGCGAGGGTGACCGTGGTCAGCCCCTTGGCGTCGGCGTCCGCCGAACCCGCTGCCGAGGAGCAGCCGGCCACGACGAGCAGGGTGCCGGCGGTGGCGAGAGCGGCGGTGAGACGGGAGGCGCGGCGCGGGGCACGCGGGCGGAACGGATTCACGCAGGGGGCTCGTTTCGTGTGACGGACGGGGGGCCGGAGCGGGCCGGCGGGAAAGGGGGCACTCCGGGGACGGCTGCCGTACGGGCGGGGCGGAGCCGGGTTACGGAGTTTCGGCGGGGACACGGAAGGGCGTCCCGCGGGCGGCCCGTCGCGCCATGTGCCGCGGCCGGTCCGGTGGTCATGCGGCGCTCCCGCCCGCCGACCGCGCGAGCGGTCCCGCGTCGGCGAGTGCGGCCGACGAAGCCGGCAGCAGCTCCGTGGTGTACGCCTCGCGCCAGCCGTCGGCCCCGGGCAGTATCCCGTACTGGGTCAGCCACTGGGCGTAGGGCCCCATCCGGTCCTCCGCGATACGGCCCCAGGCGCCTCGCGGGTCCGTCCACGTCGGGGCCACCAGGTCCAGCGACCGGGCGATCAGCGGACGTGTGAAGTAGGGGATCACCCGCTCCAACAGGTCCAGGGTGTAGGTCCGTTCGGTGCGCGCGGTGCGGAATCCGCGCTCGGTGGCGGCCAGGAACCGGCGCACCGCCTCAGGGTCCGCGTGCAGGGTCTCCTCGTGCGCGCCCAGCAGGTAGCTGTGGTAGCGCGGGGCGCCTATCTCGTCCACCGGCCAGGTGACGCGGCGCTCCTCAGGGAGGTCGCCGCGGAGGGCGTCCCAGGACCAGTAGACGCCGAACGTCGCGTCCGCCTCCCCCGACTCCAGGTCGTCGACGGTCAGTTCGCGGTAGCCGGCGTCCACGGTGACCACGGCGTCCGGGTCACCGCCGTCCGCGGCCACCAGGTGGCGCACCATGGCCCGGCCGCGGGGTGTCGGGTTGTACGCCAGCCGTCGGCCCGCCAGGTCGCGCGGTCGCTCGATGCCACGGCCGGTGACCGTCTGTATGGCTTCCAGCGCACGGTGGTTGACGGCGGCAATGCCGACCAGTGGCTGTCCCGCCGCCCGCCGGACCAGCAACCGGTTGGGCGGGAACATCCCGAAGTCGGCCTGCCGGCGCGCCAGATACTCCAGCGTGTCGCCCCGGCCCGGGTCCTGGACGCTCAACTCGACGTCCAGACCGGCCTCTTGGTACCAGCCCCGGTCACGGGCCACGAAGAAGCCCGCCGAGTTGGGCCAGGGGTGGAAGTAGTCGAGCATGACGCGGATGTGGGACACGACGGCTCCGGATCGCAGGGGCGGGGCGGGGACGGTTGAGGCGGTCAGCGGTGGTGGTGGCGGGGTGGTCGTCCGGCGGTCGGCCGCGCCCGCCGTGGGCGTGCGCCGGACGCCGCCGCCGATGCCCGCGGGTGCCGGTTCGCGCGTGGACGATCAAGCATCGAGACCGGGCATCCAAGGCCAGCCTCAACGGAGCTTCACTGGGCGGGGGTTGGCATGGTGGAGGCCGGGGGCGGCCCCCGCCGGTCAGCGCGGGGCGGGGTGGTACGTCCGGTCCGGAGGCGGGGCGGACGTCAGCCGGCGGTACAGCGGGCGCTCGAGCAGCGGCCGAGGTCGACATGGCGGCGCAGGGTGAGCCGGCGGTCGGGGTCGGCGGCGGTGGCGCCGGGAAGCGACGGTCCGCTGCGGAGTTCCGTGGGCACCCGTGGCTCCTTTCCGGTCTGCCTGGCGGGGGCGATCTGTACGCATCCGTCCGATCAGCTGTGCCGATCGGATGCTGTTATAACGCTGGTTTTCGGGACAGGGCCCGAGATGGTGGCGGTGATCCTAACAGTCGTTCGATGACGGTCACCCGGTCGTCCACAGGCGCGGACGGCGGGCCGGAATCAGGGCACGGCCCCCTCGTCATCGCCCACCAGGGCGTTGATGCGCTGCTCCAGGCTCCGCCGCAGATGGGCGCGTGTCGCCTCACGAGCCCGGTCGGGCGCGTGGTCGTGCAACGCGCCGAGAATGAGAGCGTGCTCCTCCTGGAGCGGATCGACTCCGCCGAAGGGCGAGGGCGGTCCGCTGTCGTAGATGCGCAGCCGCGCGGTCAGATTGACCAGCAGGTCGGTGATGGTGGCATTGTGCGCGGCCTGCCACAGCAGCTCATGGAAGCGGAAGCTGGCGGTCCGCGCCCGCGCGCCCTCGTCCCCGGCCGCCAGGATCACCTCATGCTGGTGCCGCAGCCGCGCCAGGTCCAGCTCGGTGGCCCGCAGTGCGGCCGAGGCCGCGGCCTCCGACTCCAGCGCGATGCGCGCCTCGTAGATCTCCACCACGTCCTCGGCGGTGCCCGAGCGCACCCGGAAGCCCCGGGGCGCGCGCTCCAGCAGGCCGTCGTGCTCCAGCAGTCCCAGTGCCTCGCGCATCGGCGTGCGCGAGACCCCGTAGGAACTGCTCAGCGCGGTCTCCAGCAACGGCGAGCCCGGCGGAAAGCGGCCGTCCATGACGTCCCGCCGCACCCGCCAGTACAGCTCCGAGCCGTAGGGGGCCTGCTCGGCGCCGGGCACTGTCGGCTCAAGGTCCGGGGCGGAGGCGGTACCTCTGGGCATGGTGTGGTCCTCGGTCGGGGCCGTGTCGTGGCGGCCCGGGAGAGCGGGTGGACGGAAGCGCGAACTCCGTCCGGCACACCCTAGCGTATACGTCCAGAAGCCGAATGACAGAATGCGTATACCTACGTATACGCTGTTGCCGGATCCCCGACGACTCCTTGGAGGGCGTTCGCATGAGACCCGGCGTTTCCGGCGCACCCGGCACGACCCGCGAGGAGGTGCTGATCGACGTCCCCGGACTGCGTTCCCTGCTCGTCAACGCCCACCGCACCGCCGAACTGTCCCCCGCCGGGCTGCTGCTGCTCGACGCGACCGTCGCGCTGGCGGCACCGGCACACGACGGCGACTACCGTGCCGCGTCCGGCGTCGCGGGCTGGGCGGAGGCCCACATACCCGGCTCCCGGCACGTGGACCTCCTCACCCGCTTCACCGACCCGTCGGCGCCCTACCACTTCGCGCATCCCGCACGGGCGGCGGTACGGCGGGAACTGGCCGCACTCGGTGCCGGCCCTCGGACCCGAGTGGTCCTGTACGACCAGGGCTCCCTCCAGTGGGCCGCCCGGCTGTGGTGGACCCTGCGAGACGCCGGCGTCGAGGCCCGCGTCCTGGACGGCGGCCTGCCCGCCTGGACAGCAGCCGGACACCCGGCGGACACGGGCGCCGACCCGCACGCCGAGAACCACCCGCACGACAGGCACGGCCCGGACGACAAGAACGGCCCGCACGACACGAGCGGCCCGGACGAAGAGATGCGCCTGCCGGCAGAGAACGGCCCGTACGGCTCCCAACTCGCCCTGGACGCCGACCCCTTCCCCCGGGCCGCCGCCCAGGACGCCGTGCGCCCGTCACTGTGGGCCGACAAGGACCAGGTGCGGGCGATCAGCGAAGGCACCGCACCCGGCACCCTGGTGTGCGCGCTGAGCACCGAACACTTCGAGGGCACCACCCCCACCCGCTACTCCCGTCGGGGCCGCATCCCCGCCAGCATCAGCCTCCCCGCCCAGCCCGCCCTGACTCCGGACGGCCGGCTGCGCACTGTCCCCGAACTCGTGCGCTACGCCGAGCAGTTGCCGGGCGGCCGGACCAACCCGGTGGTCCTCTACTGCGGCGGCGGCATCTCCGCCTCGCTCGGCGCCCTCGCCCTCACCCTGGCCGGTGTGCAGCAACTCTCCGTCTACGACGGCTCGTTGGAGGAGTGGACCGCGGACCCGGCCCGGCCGGTCCTCACCGGGGCGCCCTGACGGGACGTACGGTGGACGGTCCTGTTGGCGCGTACTTCGATCCAGCCACAAAGAACACGGGAAGTCGCGCACCGTGCCGCTCGCCCCGTTCAGGGCGGGGCGCCGGAGCGGCCAGACCGGTTTCGACGAGGCCTGCCGCCCACTGCGGTTCCACCGTTCACGACGCCCCGGACTTCGCCCTCGCCGGGCCCTGCTGTCCCCGGTGGTGGCAGGGCCCGCCGCGCCCCCGGCTCCCCACGGGGGGCTTTACAACTGCGTTGGGGCAGTACCGCGCGGGGCGTCAGCCGACTTTGCGCTGTTCGCGGATCTCGTGGACCGTGGCGTTGATGGTGCCGTCCTGCTGTTCGTAGTGGGAGAGGGCGAGGCCGAGGCCGAAGAACGTGGGGGCCCATTCGCCGACGAAAAGCCCCCACCGGTCGGCGCGGTCCAGGCCTACGCCGGGCTCGACTTTGAGTGAGGTGGCCCAGGCGGCGACGCTGAGTCCGATGGATGCCAGGCCGGCCAGGTAGGCGTGTTCGCTGCGGACGCCCATGTCGTGCATGCTTTTGATGATCATGGCGTGCTCCGTACTCCGTTTGACGGATGGCGTTTCCTTGCACGGAGTTCCCAGACCGCCATGACCTATTCAGGGTTTTTGCCTGATATGTCGGCGGGCTCGAAGAAGACGGCGCGCAGGCGTGGTGCCCTGGCCGTGGAAGTACCGCTGATGCCTCGCGAACCAGTGCGCGGCTGTTGGTCACGCGTGACGCGTCGGCCAGGGCAGTTGCTGGCACAGTGGGGGGCATGTGCGGTCGTTATGTCTCCACCCGCAGTCCTGAGGACCTGGTCTCTCTCTTCCGGGTCACCGACTGGCGCCCCGGCGAGACGCTCGCCCCGAACTGGAACGTCGCCCCGACCGACAACGTGTGGGCAATCCTTGAGCGCACCCGACGCGCGGCGGACGAGTCCGCGCGGGCGGAGCGCGAACTGCGGTCACTGCGCTGGGGTCTGGTGCCGTCCTGGGCGAAGGAGGTGAAGGTCGGCGCACGGATGATCAACGCGCGGGTGGAAACGGTGCACGAGAAGCCCGCCTTCCGCCGCGCATTCGCCCGGCACCGCTGCCTGCTGCCCGCCGACGGCTTCTACGAGTGGCAGCAGGCCGAGGACCCCGTCACGGGCAGGACCCGCAAACAGCCGTACTTCATCCACCCCGAGGACGACGAGGTGATGGCGCTCGCCGGGCTGTACGAGTACTGGCGCGATCCAGCCGTGAAGGGCGACGACGATCCGGGCGCCTGGCTGATGACCTGCACCATCATCACCACCGAGGCCACCGACGCGGCCGGCCGCGTTCACCCCCGCATGCCGCTCGCCCTCACCGAGGACGACTACGACGCCTGGCTCGATCCGAAGCACCAGGAGGCCGACGAACTGCGCGCACTGCTCATCCAGCCGGCGAACGGGCACCTGCACGCCCGCCCTGTCTCCACGGCAGTCAACAGCGTCCGCAACAACGGCCCTCACCTCCTCGACGCCGGCACCCCATAGCCGCCGGCACCTCCACGGCGCCACGGTCGCGGGCAGACCCGCCTTCGGCGCGTACTCTCCCCGGCAATGAAGCGCACTCGTCCGCCGGCGACGTCTGAAGTCGCTGCGGCCGTTGCCGAACCGCCGAGTGCCGAGACCGTGGTCCCCGCCCTCGGTGGCCGCACGGCCGGAGCCGGGGTGGATGGCCGCCCGCACGGAACACCCCTGCCCGATGGTCAACGGCCGTCAGGTTTCACGGCCCTCGCGCCAGGCGGTCCGGCGGGCACGGTCCGTGTCGCGCAGGTGCGTGGCGAGCGCGACGAGCTCCTTCCTTGCCTCGTCGGGATCGCGGCCTTCGAGGAGGAACTCGGCGTAGGAAGTGAGGTTCCAGCTGACGAGCACGCCGTGCCGGGCGAAGTACACGGCCAGGGTGCGGATGCGGAAGGTGTCCTCGGTGTCGAGCCAGGCACCGGCCAGCATCTTCCACAGGCGGCGACGGCCCCGGGTGTGGGTGTCGTCGGCCTTGACCAGTGACACCACTTCCAGCAGCGTCGCGCCGTCCGGGCCGCTGAGCAGGAAGGCGTTGTCGTCCCAGTGGTCGAAGATCACCGGGTGGGTGATGCCCAACGGCGTGCCGGCCGGTGGATCGCCGGCCAGGCGGCGCATCCGGGACAGGGCGCCCGAGGTGCTCAGCCGGTGCGTCAGGGCCAGCGGGTCGGCGACCGCCTCGTCGTCCGCGGAGCGGTGCAGTTCCGCCACGTTCGGTACGTCGTCGCGGAAGATCCGGAACAGCGGGTGCTCGATGCTGTCGTTGCGGTAGGCGTACTGGAACGATCCGAGGATCCAGCACAACCGGGCAAGGCCCTTTTCCGGCCCCGGCCCGCCGAGCCGGCCCAGTGAGCTGTGTGCGGCGAAGTAGGCCCGTATCCGCTCGAACAGCTCGTCCAGTGTTTGCTCGTCGGGGTGGCCGGGACGTGAGACGCGGCGGTGGCCGCGCTCCGCCGAGGTGAACGCCATGCCGACCGTCGCTCCCGCGTCCCGCGCGGTCTGGAGGTCGATCCAGCCGTCCGGCGTCGGGCGCAGGTCCAGCGCCCGCGCACGCGAGTGCTCCGGCAGCAGGGCGTGGGTCGGATACCGTGCCGCCTGTACGTCGGCCCAGGACCGCGAGACGAGCCCCGCTCTGGCCAGGCCCAGCAGCGCGGAGTAGGGCGGGGCGGGCTGGATCAGGGCACCCAGCCGCAAGCCGAGCGCGCGGTCGGCCTGGCTCCAGTGGTGCCTGTCGACCGGACCTTCGGGCCGGAGGATCTCGTGCTCGCGCAGGTGCGCCGTGAGGCGCTGCGCGGCCTCTTCCGAGCCGGTCAGCCGCGACTGACACCAGTCGCCCAACTCACCGTGATACAAGTGCGAGATGACCGACACACGGTGATGCTACGGTCACCGCCCGGCGCCTGGGGCACCCTTTCACAACTGTCCAATAGCTCAGCCTGCTGCTCGTCCAGCGGGGCGGAGTCGACAGCCACCCCCGCCTCGTCCCGGCGGAGCCGTCCCGTCAGCGCGAACCCAGCGGCTCCTCCCGGATCTCCCCCAACGCCTCCTCGAACAGCCCTCGGGCCCGGGTGAACCAGTCCGCGAGCACCGCGATCTCCTCGGCCTCGTAGTCGGCGAAGAGGGCGGTCAGGCGTTGGTACACGGGGCCGTACACCGCCAGGATGCGTGCCCGCGCCGCTTCGTCCATCACCACGACCACGCGTCGGCGGTCGGCCGGGTCCGGGGTGCGACGGATGTAAGCGGCCTTCTCCAACCGGTTCAGTACGCCCGTCACCGCCCCCGTGGTCAGCCTCGCCCGTTCCGCGAGGTCACCGGCGACCAGGGACTCGCCGGCCGTGGACGCCTCGATGAGGAAGCCCAGACAGGTGAGGTCGGTGACGTTCACGCCCAGGCGGCGCGCGATGTCCTGCTGGCCGAACTGCGTCGTCGCGATCATCCGGTCCATGGCGTGCAGTGCCTGATCGCTCGTCGCGGCCGGGCGCGCCTTGCGGTGCCCCACGAATTCCCCTTAGCATCTAAGTTACTTAGCTCGCGAGATATTCTACCTCTGGCGTGCGCTCAGGCCGTTCACCCTGGCCGCATCCGCCCCGTCCCCCAAGGAGCCCCATCATGTTCATCCACGGAGACGACCCGTACGACCTGGGACACACGGTCGCCGGCTGGACGGGGATGGCCGTGGCGACGCTGGGCAGTGGACTGTGCGGCCTGGGCCTGATCATGGTCTCGGGGCCGCTCCTCTACGTCGGCGTCGGCGTTCTCGCCCTCGCGCTTCTGGTCACGTGGTCGCTGCACCTGGGGGGCTGGGGCAAAGCGAGCGGGCCGCGTCCGGCCGAGCAGTGGGACTGGCGCGTCCGTGACACGGGTGCGAAGGCCGGGCACTCCGATTGCCTGGCGTGCCGCCTGGCGGGGCGGCACAACGCGCGGCGTGCGTACCCGGCGGCTGGGTTGGAGCCTGCCAGGACCACCGCGTCGCGGCTCACCACGTCCCCGCCGTCCGACTGACCGCCGACCTGGGCGCAGCGGGCGAAGCCCCAACTACCGGCGGATCGACAGGTATTGGCGGATCCGCCGTAGCGCAGACGCGTCTGTTCGCCGTCCTTCAGTCGAGGCGTTCGACAGCGGAGCCAGTCGTTCAGGCTCCCGGCTTACGGCTTCCTTGTCAGTGCGCCTGGTCGCTCTCCGGCCCGACGCCTTTGATGCTGGTCGGCGTTCCGTCCGGGGCGAACGAGTGGTGGAAGGTGAAGGCGTGCGGCGTGGAGCCGTGGTCGTGGAGGTGTTCCAGCCTGGACACCCCGTCGTGCCAGGTGGGTATCACGCCGTCGGAGACCCACCAGCACACGTAAGCCGGGTGTCCTGTCCTCTCGAACCAGTCGTGACGCTTGTTCAGTGCCTCACGGTGCAGACCGGTGTAGATGGCGTCGACGGCGGGGCGCAGGTCGGTCCAGAGTGAGAGGGTCGCGGCCAGGGCGGTGGTTTCCACCGTACGGCCCTTGCCGTACCAGGTCGGTACGGCGAACTCCCCCCATGCACCCCAGTCCAGGTCGAAGAGTGTGCTCCGGTCGCCGTCTGCCGCTTCAGCACGGGCGAGGTACCCGGGGTGCCGGCTGATCTTCCGGTAGACGGCCTCGCCCCTGTCGTGGAATTCGCGCGTGAGAGGTGCGGGATCGGCGAGAGGTGACTTCAGGACGCCGAAGGTGTACAGCGCGAGATGGGGCATGTGTCTCTCCCTGGTTGAGGTGCCTGGTGTGGACCCGGTTCGGCGGCTCACGCATGGGGGCGAGCTTTCGCGGGGCATGGCTGACTCGTCCCGCCGCGGGTGACTCAGCTGAAGGGAATTCCTGGGCGGCCGTGGGCAATTGCCGAAGACCAGGTGAAGGTAGCTGCCTCTGCGGGCCATGTCGAAGTTGCAGTTTCCTCGTCCGAATGGCCTCTTGCACCGCTGCACCGGTCATTGCGGGGCTGGGGTAGTGACGGGCGGGGCAGGCCGCGAGGTACCAGTGATCCACTTCGGTCGATCGGTTCGCCCGCCATACCGCCCGCCCCCTCTCCTCCTGTCCCTCTGTCCCCCAGTCCGACAGCCCCGAGTACCGCGGCCCCAACGCCGTCACCTCACCAACCCACCTTGCGCCTCTGGGCTGTTGGATCCAGGACCGGCCTTCGGAGACGGGTCGTGGTCCCGGACATAGACGGTGATGCGCGCCCCGTTGACATGGGTTGTTCCGTACTCGCGGAAGTGGCGCCGCAGGGTGCTTGCCTTCGCTTCCTCCCGCGGGTTGGCCGACGAATGCGCACCCGCCGGGTCGCGGACCGCGACGATCCGGTCGAACTCCAGCATGCGTGCCGCGATGTCCCGGGCGGGAAGCTCGACACCTGCGAGTGTGTTGGACGAGACGGGGTCCTGTGCCAGGGCGAGATCTGTCAGTGCACGGGTGTCCTCGGGGTTGGCCGCGGTCCAGATCCGGCGCTGGCCGGACAGATAGAGCAGCCCGTCGCCGGGACGGCCTTCCTTGCGTACGGTGGCACCGATGGCGGTTGCATCATTGCTCCGGCTCTGGGGCGTCCGCAGCGAAACGCTCGGCTGCACGAGCGCGGCCAGTACGGCAACCGCCGCGATCCACGCGTTGCGGGAAGACCGCTGCCGCCGGTGGAAGTGATCCATCCAGGCGCCCAGCAGCAAGGCGACTCCGATATTGCTGTAGACCACATACCGGTCGACGAAAAGGGGCTTGACCAGGGAGGCGATCAGCAGCAGAAGGCCCGGAAGCACGAGAATCGGCACAGCCAGTACGGGAAGCCGCACGGGCCCCTTCACGCCCAGGGGCGCTCGGGCACACGCCACGCCCACGACCGCCAGGACCAGGAAATATCGAAGCCGCACCGGTCCGCCGATCCAGGACACCTGCCCCGCCTGTCCCGCACTGCGGATCGCGAGCGGCAACAGCCCGGCCACGACTCCCGCGGCAGCCACACTCCACGCCCTCAGCACCGGTCGTGGAGCACGGGAGACGACCAGTGTGACGCCGTGTGCGACGAGGGCGAGGACCGCGAACTCGTGGAGCAGACAGGCCAGCAGCATGGTGGTGCCGTAGACCGCCCACCGCCACCGGGCGCGATGCGGGACGCCTGCCACGAGCGCGTAGGTGGCCCAGGTGACCAGGGCACAGACCATGGCGTACGAGCGGCCTTCCTGCGCGTACTTCTGCACCTGGGGAAGGACCGGAAACACCAGCCCGGCCAGCAGCCCGGCACGGGGGCCCGCCAGGCGTAGCCCCAGAAGCCCAACTCCGCTCGCTGCCACGGACATTGCCAGCACGGACGGCAGCCGCAAGGTCAGCAGCCCCGCCCCGAAGCAGCCGAAGATCTCATGCATCACGGCGTAGTAGAGGGCATGGACCAGATCAACATGCTGGGCGGTGAGCCATATCCGCGAAAGGTCGCGGTGCGCGAGCTCATAGGTGACGGACTCGTCCCCCCACATGGTGTTCTTCCGGCGGATACCCCAGAACCCCAGAGCGATGGTCAGCGCCAAGGGCGCGATGACGACAACGGCCTTGGCCGGGCGTGGTGGTTGTCGACGGACGGGTGCGAGCGGGGAAACCGTCCTGACCACGGCGGGGGCACGTTCATCGAGGGACATCGGCGACAGGGCCTTTCAGCAGGGGCGAGGACACTCCGCCAGCGTGCTCGGACCTCGTTGACCGGGTGCTGACCCAACCTGACCGGCCGATCAGGAAGGCGGGCCGGCGCTGTGCGAGGCTGCACCACATGCGCATCCTGGTGGTCGAAGACGAGGTGGACCTTGCCCACACCCTGCACACCGGTCTGACCGCCGAGGGCTACAGCGTCGACCTCGCCCATGACGGGCGGCAGGGACTGTGGATGGCCCGGACCGGCGAATACGCCCTGGTCGTACTGGACTTGATGCTGCCCGGACTCAACGGCTACAAGGTCTGCGCCCAGCTGCGCCGGGAGGGCAACGCGACCCCCATCCTGGTACTCACCGCCAAGGACGGGGAGTGGGACCAGGCAGAGGCCCTGGACACGGGGGCGGATGACTACCTGGCCAAACCCTTCTCCTACATGGTGCTCGTCGCACGGCTGCGGGCCCTGGTGAGACGAGCCGCCACGGTCGCGCCGCCCGTCCTCGCCGTAGGCGATCTCTCGTTGGATGTCGCCGGCCGGATCTGCCGCCGGGCCGGGGTCCGGGTGGAACTCACACCACGGGAGTTCTCCGTGCTGGAGCTGCTGGCCCGCAGGGCGGGCCAGGCGGTGTCCAAAGCGGATCTGCTCTATCACGCGTGGCCCGACGAAGCTTGGGATCCCAACCTGGTGGAGGCGCGCGTCAGTGCCCTCCGCAAGAAGGTGGACGCCGCGTTCCACCGGCAGTCCCTGCAGACCGTACGAGGTACCGGCTACCGGCTGGTGGACGACCGTGAACGCGACTGAGCCGCGACGCCGCTGGTGGCCGCGTTCGGTACGAGCCGGCGCGGCCCTGGCCGCCGCCTCGACCGCCGCCGTCATCCTGCTCGGCATCGGCTGGTGGGTGCACCACGACGTCCACCGCCAGAGCACGCAGATCACCGAAGAACAAGCGCAGCTGCAACTCCGGTCTCTCTGCGCACAGTTGAGACAGGGGGTCATCCCCGTCCCCACAAGCGCCGTGCCGTACGAGGTCGTCGCGACCGGCCGACGCACCGCTGTCGCTTCCGGCGGGGCCCTGAGCCGCGCCTACTCCGACACCCACCACGTGATGCCCGCCCCGCCGACCACCGGGGTCGCCGGGCTGGTACCGCCCACTACCGTCCGCATACCTGTGAACCGCCACTACAACCCCAGGGACAAGTTCGATATGGCCGGCGGGACCCAGCGGGTCATGACCGCCGATATCCGGCCCGAGGAACTCAGCAGCGACAAGGCCGCCGCTCTGGGCGTCGCCGCCGACGCCGAGCTGCGGGTCTATGTGGTGGTGCTGCCGTACACGGCCGAGGCGAACACCGAGATCACCGACCGTGTGCTGCTGCGGGCCGGGCTCGTCGGCCTCGTACTGATCGCCGCCGTCGCCTACTTCGCCGTCCGAAGGGCGCTGCGGCCGGTCGAAGCCATCCGCGTCCTCACCGCCTCGGTCACCGCGAGCGACCCCCGCGAACGCGTCACCGTCCCCGCCACCGGACACGAGATCAGCGCCCTGGCCACCACCATCAACAGCACCCTCCAGCGCCTCGACGACGCCGCCGCCCAGCAACGCCGCTTCGTCGCGGACGCCGCCCACGAACTACGCAGCCCCCTCACCGCGCTGCTGGCCAGCCTGGAAGTCGCGCTCGCCTACCCGGAACGCACCGACTGGCCCGCCGCGGCCACCACAACCGCACGACAGACGCGCCGCCTGCACGCCCTCGCCGAGGACCTGCTGCTCCTCGCCCGCCTCGACACCCGCTCCCCCACAGCCGACCCCGACACCGTCGACCTGACAGCCCTCGCCTTGCGGCTGACCGAGCAATACCGGCTCACCGAACGGCAGTCGACCCTCATCTGCGACAGCAGCGCCCCCGCACACGCACACGGAAACCCCGCCGACTACGAACGGCTGCTGCGCAACCTCCTCGACAACGCCGCCCGCCACGCCGCACACCACATCCAGGTCACCATCCGCGACGAGGACGCCTGGGTCGTCCTCACGGTGCACGACGACGGACCGGGCGTGCCCATCGAGGACGCCGAGCGCATCTTCGAACGCTTCGTCCGGCTCGACGACGCCCGCTCCCGCGACCACGGCGGCACCGGCCTGGGCCTCGCCATCGCCCGCGACCTGGCCCACCGCCACCGAGGCACCCTCACCCTCACCCCCCGGCCCCAGGGAGCTTGCTTCCAGTTACGCCTCCCCCTAGCCCCCACCACGACCGAGGAATGACGCGCTTTACCGCGGCAGCCCTACGACACCGGAAGACCGCCAACAGCCGGGGGCCTCGCTCGTCGCGCTGCGCGGTCCGTCACCCGATCGGTGGCCAACTCGTAGAAGCACAAGGTCGTCGGCTTTTGCCGGTCCACCGGTCCACCGGTTCACCAGTTCAGTACGCCCGTTTCGTCCTGCAAGGTGCCTGTCGGGCCATCCGCGCCGAGTGTGGCCAGCCGCACAATGATTTTGGCGCTCTCCGCCGGCGGCCTGCCGCCTCCGATGGCGGCCATCATGTCGGTCGCCGTGTAGCCGGGCTCGACCGCGTTGAACCTGACACCCGGCTCGGACTTGGCATATTGCACGGTGAGCATGGTGGCCGCGGACTTGGAGGCCGAGTAGAGCGCCGCCGACAAGTTGAACTCCGGCCGGTCCGGATTCGTCACCGCCCAGAAAGAACCCATGCTGCTCGAAACGGTGACAACATGGGGATTCGGGGATTTCCGCAGCAAGGGAAGTGCCGCCTCCGTGACGCGGACGATCCCCACCACGTTGGTGTCGAACACCCGCAACGCCGTCGGTCCGTCGACCCCTGTGAGACCGAGGACACCCGCGTTGTTCACCAAGATGTCGAGCTGACCCTCGGCCGATTCGATGGTGGCCAGGGCTGCGCTCACGGACGCGTCGTCGGTCACGTCGAGCTGCACGAATCGGACACCCAGTGCCGCCGCGGCTCGTTCGCCTCGCTCGACGTCACGAGCGCCGACGTAGACGGTGTGGCCCAACTCGTGAAGCCGTTCGGCGGTGGCGTAGCCGAGACCCTTGTTGGCGCCGGTGATGAGGGCGGCGGGGATGCGTTTCCTCCAGGTGGGCGGCCCGGCCGGACCGGCCTAGTTTTGTACTGATCGGTTGGAGGCCAACCGTAACAGCTTTTTGTACCGCTCGGTTGGCGCGTGGGGTCGTAATTTGTACCGAGCGGTAGAGTGTCCTCATGGGTACCGAGACGCACACCGTCGGCCGACCACGCGGCTTCGACGAGGCGACCGTCCTCGAACGGGCCGCGGAGGTCTTCTGGCAGCACGGCTACGAAGGTGCGTCACTGAGCGCCCTCACCAGCGCGATGGGGATCAACCGGCCGAGCCTGTACGCCACGTTCGGCAGCAAGGAGCAACTGTTCCGGCGCGCCTTCGCCCGCTACCACGCGACTCGGGTGGCCCACGCCCGCGCCGCACTGGCGCAGTCCACCGCGTACGCCGCCATCGAAGCATTCCTGCGTTCCAGTGCCGACGGCCTCACCGCCGGCGATCACCCCGCGGGTTGCCTCTCCATCCAGGCAGGCCTGGCCTGCTCCCCCGAGAACACCCAGATCTCCGCGATCCTGGCCGCTGGCCGGGCGGACACCGAGGCCGCCCTGGAGGAACGGCTGTCCCGCGCGCAGAAGGAAGGGGATCTGCCGGACGGCATGGATGCCCAGGCGCTGGCACGTTTCGTGATGGTGCTCAGCGAAGGGCACGCCGTCCACGCCGCGGCCGGCGCCAGCCGCGAAGAGCTCCAGGCGTCCGTCGACATCGCCCTGAGAGCCGTCGTCACGCCCACCACGGACGGGCGGCTGCCGAAAGCGCCGTCTGCCCCGGAGCCCAGCAACACGCATCACTGAAGGCCGAAGAGCACCACAAGCCGGGTGACAGGCAGGGTCGCCTCAACGCAACCGCACCTGCTACCACGTACCGGCTGTGGCCGCCGCGAAGCGGAAGGCGAGAGCGGTGGCGCGCACTCCGCTGAGTCCTCGGGTCGGTGACGCTCAGCCTCACCCCCTCCGCCCACGAAGTGCCGTTCGGGGCCCGCGTGTTCACCCAGCGCGCGAGGGTCCGGCCTGCTCCGTGCCGACGTCGGCGCCGGCCGGGCCGGCTCAGTCCTGCCGCAACACTCTGTCCGCGTTGGTCAGTTGTCTGCGCATGTCCCGTTTCACCGCGGCGAGTTCTCTCCGCTTGGTGTCCATCGCCCTGCGCTGGTAGGCCGCGTCGACCGACGACCAGACACCGACGACGTTCGTCTCCCGTTTGCAGGCCACGTCCGCGCCGGCCAGCGCGGTCTCGGCCCGCGTGACCGTCGGACCCGTGAACTCGGCATTCTTGCCCGGGGTTTGGGTCGGATCGCTGTACCGGTAGCCGTGTCGCCGCATGCAGCGTGACCACTTCCGGAAGACCGACACCACCCGCGGATCCCGCTGCGAGTCGCGGTAGCTGCCGATGTTGATCGTGCTGACGAGTTCCCTGTTGCCGATCTTCTGCGGATCGCCGGACAGGGCTGCCGTGGCTTCGCCCTCGCACCCGCCTGCCGGCAGCGGCCGACCGCGCTCGTCGGTGGCCGCCGGTGTCCCGTCGGCGGTGAGCCCCGTCAGAACGCGCAACTCCGCCGGCTCAGGCCGGCGTTCCGGGTTCTTCGCCCCGGACTGCCCCGACGTCGTGCCGGGAGCCGGATGGTAGCCGTACCGGGCGGCGGTGCCGGCGTCCGTGATCCCGTACCGGTGCGCCGTGTTGGCGGGGTTCAGGGTTCCCGTCGCCGGGGCGGTCGCGGTGGGTGCCGGCCAACTGTGGCCGAAGCGCCGCATGCAGGAGGCCGTCAGGACGGCCCGCGCCCGGAACAGCCGCCCGACCTGGCGGTCGGTGAACAGGTACGGCTCGATGGGCAGGACCAATGACCCCGTGCCGAGCATCTCCCGCACCACGTGCACCGGAGGCAGGGCGGATCCCGACGGCCCCGCCCCCACGTCGTGTCCCTGCGCGCAGGCCGAGACAGCGGCCACGAGGGCGAGGGCGATCCCGGTCCGCCGCGCGGCCTTTCGAGTTGGTGTCCCCATGTCATGTCCTCCCCGCGCGCGGCCGGGCACAGGGCCCGGCCGCGGTGTCCTGCATGAGTCGGGAACGGCGTCAGCCCACGTACCACCAGCTGAGCGAGGCGTTGTTGTTCTTGACGCCACTGTTCAGGGACCGGGAGTTGCCGGGGTAGAAGTCGTCGTAGGGAGCGCTGCCGCTCGCGTTCTGGTTCTCGTTGTAGTAGATCCGGGCCGCGTAGCTCGCGTCGTTGTTCCATGCCCGGTTCACGTTGTTCTTCACGGACTGTCCCTGCCCCGGACCGGGGGCGGTGAAGGTGTAGCCCGCGAAGTCGTTCACCCAGCCGTAGTACGCGCTCCACGAACTGTTGCTGGCCGCGCTGTAGTAGAGGTAGATGTAGCCGTCCCAGTCCGCGCGCTGTGTCTGGGCGGTTGCTGTGTCCGCCGTCCGGGCGGACGCCGACGCGCCGGACAGGACGCTCGTCCCGGCGACCAGCGCTGCCACGACCGCCAGAGATCCGGCAATGCGACGTGCAGAAGTCACGATGTTCCTCCGTTCGGCTACGGGAGGGCGGCAGACGCAGTTTGCGGCTTCCACCGCTGTTCCCCCGTGCTGTGTGACCCCGAAGCTAGGCCGGGTGCGGCGGCCCGTGGAAGGTGTTTCGGTCCTCCCCGAACAACCGCGCCTGGCGGAATCGCGGCTATCGCGCGGGACGCGCATCGGGGAAGGTGAGACACCTGGAGTAGCAGCCGTACGGGGGGCATGGTGATGCTGCGCATCCATTTCAGTACGGAGGATCTCGGCCGGATCCGCCTGCCGACGGGGCCCGATCCGGCGTGGGAGACGCTGCTCAGTCTGCACGTTCTCGGAAGTCGTGACATCGATGCCGAGTTGCACGAATGGCGCAAGCGGGTCCGGACGACGGTCGAGGTCGTGTCCCGACCGCTGTTGCACCTGGCGCCGCCGCACGGCTACTCGCCCGACTTCCTGACGCCGGCCGAAGGCACCTCTGATCCCGAGGCCGCCGCTGACACGATCTCGTCCACGTCCGCTGCCCGGCTACGAACGGACATGACAGAACTCGGGCAGCAGCAGAAACTCCCGTCATGGGCGGGTGCGCTCGCGTCGGGCCGACCCGACGCGCGGCGGGGCCTGGGCACCATCCTGCGCAGGTACCACCACCGGGCGCTGTCCCCGTACTGGACCCAGATAAGTGCGGCCGTGGACGCCGAACTGGCCCTACGCGCAAAGACGTTCCTCGCCGGAGGGGTTGAACGATTACTGACCGGTCTGCATCCGTCGGTGCACTGGCGGGCACCGGTCCTACAGGTCGCCTATCCGCACGACCGGGATCTGTACCTCATGGGGCGCGGACTGCGGATCGTTCCCTCGTACTTCTGCCGGAGCACCACCCCCATCACGCTGCGGGACGCGTCCCTCCCGCCTGTGCTGGTGTATCCGGCCAACCGCGGTGTCACTCCTCTCCAGCCCGGTGGCGGGGCGACCGGGGCCAAGGCACTCGACCGACTCCTCGGCCGCACCCGGGCCGCGACCCTCTTCGCCATCGCTGAGTCACACCACGCCACCGGCAGCGAGATAGCCCGGCGGCTGAGCATCTCACCCGCCTCGGCGAGCGAACACGCGACGGTACTGCGCGACGCGGGTCTCATTCGCAGCCTGCGCGTACGCAACACCATTCGGCACTCCCTCACACCACTGGGCGGCCAGCTCCTCGGAGGCGGCGCGGCCCCGCCCGCCCTCTTGGAGCCGGTGGCGCCGTAGCCCCAACGCCCCTCTACCTCGCTGCGGTTGAGGTCCGGTCACGTTCACCGCACTGCACCGCTGCGCTCGTGGCGGGGGCGCCGACGCACCCCACGCCGGGGGCCGTCCCGCTGCCCCGACGGCTCCCCGCGGACACCGCTCACCGTCGCGGAGTGCGGGACGGACAGCCCTGGCCCCCGCGGGTGGATGTCACAGGGCCCGGCGGCCGGCGGCGTCTCCGCCGGGGTCGTCGGCGAGCACCACCGTCGCGATGATCCGCTTGCCCACCGGCTCGCGCTGTACGGCGAAGCTCTGGCAGACCGCCATCACGATCTCCAGGCCGTGCTGACCGACCCGCTCCGGGTCCGCCGCCCGCACCGAGGGGAGCGTCGTGCTGCTGTCCCACACGCTCACCTGGACGGCTCCGCCCTCGACCTCCAGCCTCAGCAGACACGGCCCCAGCGCGTATTTGCGGGCGTTGGTCACCAGCTCGCTCACCACCAGCTGCACCATGCCCATCGCCCGCGTCGACACCGGCAGCCCATGCACAGCCTGCACCGACGTAAGGAACTCACGGGCCGTCTGACGGGCCCCGGCGATATCGCTGCCGTCCTCCAATACGGCGGAAACGGCGAACAGACCGTCCACGAACGGCCTCTGGTCCTCGTCCTGCCCAGCCACGCCCATACCCCACCCCATGACTCAAGCACCGCTGATCCCGGTCCGGATACCCGCGAAACCGGCCCACACTCCCCCGACCTCGCGCACCACACCAGTCACTCAAGAGCGCCGTCCGGTGCACGTTGACCGGAAGTCGACTCGACCCATTCGGGGCGGTTGGGCTCAGGCGCTGACACGTCTGGGTGTCGGCCCAGCCCTGACCGCCCCGTCTCGTCCCGCCCCGCCCCGCCCCGCCCCGCCAAAAAAGGATCAATCTCTCTCAAGAGAATTCCATTTCCGTGCATTGACAACGGCATGCTCACTCACGCTACGCTCCCGGCGACTCACCCCCACCACCCCGCACGGATCGCTGGGAGTCCCATGGCCGAGAACGGTTCCCCCCACCCCACCCCTGGCCTCAGCCGCCGCCGGTTGCTCGGCGCGACCGCACTCGGTGCGGTCGCCCTGGGCAGCACCTTGGCCCGCCCCGTCCGGGCACAGGCCTCGACCTCGGCCGTCGTGACGGAACTGCGCGAACGGGCCGTCGTCGTCGGCACCGGTTTCGGCGGCGGCGTCACCGCGTTGCGGCTGGCTCAGGCAGGCGTGTCCACCCTGGTCCTGGAGCGCGGGCTGCGCTGGCCGACCGGCCCCGACGCCACCACGTTCTGCCGTTTCGCGAACATGGACAACCGTTCCGCCTGGCTCACCGACCACGCCGTCGTCGGCAGCGTCGACAAGACGTGGACGCCGTACACGGGCGTGCTCGAAGCCGTAGTGGGAAACGGCATGACCGCCATGTGCGGAGCGGCGGTCGGCGGCGGGTCCATCCTGTACCACGGCATGACCCTGCAGCCCACGAAGGCCGACTTCGCCACGTCCATCCCGCAGGCCGCCGGCCTCTACGACGACCTCAACCTGTGGGCGTACCCCACGGTCTCCCGGATGCTGGGCGTCTCCACCATCCCCTACGACGTGCTGGCCTCCGACCCGTACAAGTCCTCCCGGCTCTTCCAGGACATCGCGCCGAAGGCCGGCCTGACGCCGTTCAAGGTGCCGCTGCCCATCGACTGGAGCTATGTCCGGGGCGAGTTGACCGGCCAGTACGACCCGACGTACACCACCAGCGACATCGCCTTCGGCGTCAACAACGGCGGCAAGCACTCCATCGACGTCACCTATCTCGCCCAGGCGGAGTCCACCGGTCTGGTGCGGGTGGCGCCGCTGCACGTGGTGCGCGACCTCGCGCTGGACACGAACAAGCGGTGGGTACTGTCGGTCGACCGCATCGACACCGGCGGCACCGTCCAGGAACGGATCCGGATCACCGCGGACGCGGTGTTCCTCAACGCCGGTTCGCCCGGCACCACCCGTCTCCTGGTCAAGTCCCGGGCCAAAGGCCTCGTCCCCGACCTGCCCGACGCCATCGGCACCAAGTGGGGCAACAACGGCGACCGCATCTGGGCCTGGATCAACCCGTCCGGCGACGCCGGCACCCAGCAGGGCGGACCGGCGTGCGTCGGTGGACGTGACCCGGCCAGTTCCATCCCGCTCACCGTCGTCCACGCCGGATCACCCGTCCAGCAACCCGGCGTCACCGCGCTGACCGTGGTCGGCTTCGGCATCGTCGACGGCGCGGGCACCTGGGCCTACGACGCCGGCGCCGACGACGCCGTCCTCACCTGGCCGACCGACGCGGACGCCGCACTGCAACAGCTCATCGCGGCCCGGATGCGCGACATCGCCGCAGCGGGCGGCGGCTTCATGCTCGACACCAACGCCCAAGCCGCTTCCACCTGGCACTCGTTGGGCGGAGTCCCGATGGGCGACGCCGTCGACCTCTCCGGCCGTGTCCTCGGCCACAAGGGCCTCTACGTCCTGGACGGCGCCCGCATCCCCGGCTCCACCGGCGCCTGCAATCCGTCCATGACGATCGCGGCCCTCGCCGAGCACAGTATGCGGACGATCGTGCGACAGGACCTCGGGCGCGTGTTCTGAACGCCGACTCCCCCCGCGACAAGGCCAGTTCGCGGTCAGTTCAGGTCGGTTCGCGAAGTCGAGTGTCAAGGCCATCGCCCACGTCTCGGTGCGGGCCCTCGCTGGACCGGGAGCCGGCACCTCTGCGCGAGGGCCTCGCGACGATCCGAGGCCGCTCGGACGATCAGCGCGTGCTGTCGCTGCCCTGCCCCTCGACCACTGCCCCTCGACCGCTGCCTCGCGGACCGTCTGTAGGAAGATGGGCACGGCGCCCGCATGAGCCACGGCGACTCCGCGCGGGAGCCGAGCACCACTGGGCGACGTTGACGCAACGGACGTGAGGGAGCGGGGAGTTGTGACCAGTACCGGAGCGGAGGTCGACGGCGGGCGCGGGGTGTTGTTGGTGGACTCGACCGCCCCGGGGGCCGCACCGCGGGGACTCGACGCCTTCCGGCGCGGATGGGAGACGCAGATCGGCGACGACGTCTTCCGACTGCCGGCCTTCACCCCGGACACGGTCGGTGACTTCCGGGTCAAGGGCCACGTGACCAAGGTGCACGGCGCGGCGATCGCGGATCTGCACGCCGCGTCGCCGACCCGGACCGCGGACGTCCCGGGCGGCGATCAGGATCTGGTGGCGATGTACGTGGTGCAGCGCGGCTCATGGACGCTGTGCGGCCCACCCGGTCGCGGCGAACAGACCGTGTCCGCTGGGCAGTTCGTCATCCGGCACGTCGGACGCCTGTCGGCCTTCGAGACGTCGGCGCACCTCACGGCCAGGTTCTTCGTCCTGCCCCCCGACGAGCTGAAACCCCTGCTCGGGAACCGGGTCGTCACCGGGGCGGCGGACTCGGCCGAGATACGCCTGCTGACAGCGCTCACCGACACGATCCACGCCACTGTGGCCGACCTCGGCCCGGCCGGTGTGGACGCCGCCCACGGCGCCCTGATCGAGCTGGCCAAGGCGGTGACGAAGGGCCGGTTCGACGACGTAGAACCCCGACTGGCTCCCGCGCTCACCCAGGCGGCCAAGGATCTGGCGGACCGTCGGCTCGCTGATCCCGAACTCTCGCCCGCGATGCTTGCGCGTGAACTCAGCGTCTCCGTACGCACGTTGCACCGGGCATTCGCCGCGGTGGGAGAGCAGGTGACCACCTACATCCGCCACCGGCGACTGGAGGAGGCCCGGCTCGCCCTCACCGCGCCGTCAGGTCGCCCGAGTATCTCGGAACTCGCCGCACACTGGCAGTTCGCGGACAGCAGCCACTTCACCCGGACCTTCAAGAAGCACTACGGCCAGACGCCCACCGAGTACGCCCGCTCGGCCGGGGCTGCCCAGCTCTCGCCGGACCGGCAGCCGCCGGACCACGGTCCGGCCGACAGCGCGTGACAAGACGTACGACCGCAGTGCCGTCGAGCTCGCCGGCTTCCTTGAGTTCGGCAAGCGAGAGCCGTCAACTGGGCGCAGAGTGCGACCAGTTGACGGCAATTCAGGCGCCAGGACGAGCGCGCTGAAGAGGGCTCAGTCGATCAGTTCGGCGGCGCGTTCTGCGATGGCGTAGACGGTCGCGTTGGTGTTGGCCGAGGGGATGGACGGCATCACCGAGGCATCGGCGACCCGCAGTCCGGCTATGCCGTGCACGCGAAGGTTCGCTGGGTCGACGACGGCATCGGCGTCGGTTCCCATGCGGCAGGTGCCGGTGAAGTGGAAGTAGGGGCCGGTGGCCTTGCGGATGAACTCGTCCGCGGACTCGGCGCTCGTATCGGAGCCCGGCACCGCTTCCTGCTTGCGCCAGTCGGCGAACGCCTCGGCCTCACCGATACGGCGTGCCAGGGCCAGGCCCTTGCGCATGACCTCCAGGTCACGGTCGTCGCTCAGGTAGCCGGGGTCGACGACGGGAGCGCTGCCGGGATCGGCGTCCGCGAGGCGCACGGTGCCGCTGCTGTGCGGAGCCATCGCGGAGAAGACGATGGAGTAGCCGTTGGCCGGCGGCTGGCCCCATGCCGAGGGGAGCGGTGCGGCGACGACGTAGACCTGGAGGTCCGGCCGGGCCGCGGCGGGGTTGCTGTACAGCAGGCCCATCATCTCGGCCGGCGGGTTGGCGGGAACGAACGGTACGGGCTGGATGGCCTCGTACACCACGCCCGCCATCGGATGGTCCTGTAGGTGGGAGCCCACCCCCGGCAGGTCGGCGACGACGTCGATGCCGTGTGCCTCAAGGTGCTGTGCCGGGCCGATCCCGGACAGCATCAGAAGGTGTGCGGAACCGATGGCTCCCGCGGTCAGTACCACCTCGGCGCCGTCGACGGACAGGCGCTCCCCGCCGACGGTGTACTCGACGCCGGTGCAACGGCCCGCGGTGGTACGCAGCCGCTGCACGGTCGCGTCCGTGACGACGTCCAGGTTCGGCCGGTCGAGGAACGGACGGATGTAGGCGTCCGCCGCGCTCTGACGGGCGCCGCCGGGCAGATTCATGTCACTCCACCCGAACCCGGTCTCCAGCCCGCTGCCGATGTCATCGGCGCGTTCGAAGCCGGCCTCCACAGCGGCGTCGACGCCTGCCGTGGCCAGGGGGTGGGGTTCCGGGACCGGGGCGACCACGACCGGGCCGTCCGTGCCCCGCACGGAGGCATCACGGCCCCGAGTGCTCTCGCTGCGGCGGAAATAGGGCAGCAGATCGTCGAAACCCCAGCCCGGTGCTCCGAGGCCGGCCCATTCGTCGTAACCGGAGCGGTGTCCCCGCAGGTGGTAGAGGCCGTTGATGCTCGACGATCCGCCGAGCGCCTTGCCGCGCAGCACGTCAGCGGCCCTGCCTGTACCGGCCTGCACGGTCGAGGCGCCCAGCCAGAGGGATGACGGGTCGAACCCCAGGAAACCCCAGGGAGACGCCATCGTCTCGGTCGCGTCCCGGGCTCCCGCCTCCAGCAGCAGCACCCGCACGCCGGGGCGTTCCGAAAGCCGGGAGGCGATCACGCATCCCGCTGTTCCCGCTCCCACCACGACATAGTCATAAGGACTCTTGGCCATCACGTCTCCGCTTTCCACGGCAGCCTTGTCCGACCACCGGATTTCAGGAAGTCAACTCCTCGACGATCAAGGAGCTGATTCATATGCATGCACTAAAGGGTCTGAACCGACCGGTCCCCGCAGTGAACGGGCTCCAAAGGAGCACGGCTGTCCGAATGAAGGTTCACCACGCGCCCCTGCTGATGTGGGGCCGGGTTTCTTCAGGTTCACGACTTCTCGTCTTTGGTGTGTGCCCGTCCGGGAACAGCCCGGGTGTTTCCCCTGCCCTCGAAGCTTAGGAAAACCGAGACAGCACGCACTTGAACCACAGCGCCGTCCATTCGGAACCTGAGCGCCATTGGACGGCCGCCCCACGCGGAATCACGCGTGACGGCAGGACGAACATGGCGCGACACTCATAGCGCGACGCACGGTGTACTGACCGGGCGACAGATGACAGGCGTACCTCCCGCTACGTCGTCCGTCCGGCCGGCCGCGCGCGGTGTCGTGGCCGCCTCTGCCGCCGAACCAGGCGGCAGGCGGCCAGGCGGCCACGGCATGCGGCAGCACCCTCGGTCACTCCCCGGCCGCTCCCAGTCGTCGTACCCGGGCCGGGGCGGGACCGGTCGACTCGCGCGGGACGTAGGTGGTGCGCAGGGTGTGGCGGCGGGGCTTGGCCGTGGAGCCGTTGATGCGGCGGACCAGGATGTCGGCCGCGAGACCGCCCAGTTCCTGCACCGGCTGGCCGACCACGCTCAGCCGGGGCCGGACCAGGGTGGCCCACTCGGCGTCGTCGAAGCCGATGACGGAGACGTCGCCGGGGATGCGGGCGTCGAGGTCGAGCAGGGCGTCGAGGGTGCCGAGCGTGGCCACGTTGTCGGTGGTGAACAGCGCGGTCGGCCGGTCGTCGGACGTCATCAGTTCCAGTACGGCCGAGCGCGCCCAGGCCCGGTCGTAGCCGGTGTGCCGGATGAGCTCCGCCTCGCGCGGGATGCCCGCGGCGCGCAGCGCCTGCCGGTAGCCGGTGAGCCGCTCGGTGGTGGTCCAGATGTCCGCGCCCGGGGCCAGCACCGCCGAGTCCTCGTCGGAGGAGGCCGAGGTGATCACCGCGATGCGGGTGTGCCCCTCGCCGGTGAACCTGGTCACCGCGGCCTTGGCGGCACCGCGGTTGTCCACCACGACCGTGTCCAGCGCGGCGCTGCCCACGACGCGGTCCAGGAGAACCACGGGAATGCCCGAGGCGACGGCCCGGTCGAGGTGCTCGTGGTCGGCGGCGGCGGGCGCCACGACCAGGCCGTCCACGCGCCGTTCGATGAACAGCCGTACCGCGGACCGTTCTGTCTCGACGTCCTCGTCGCTGTTGGCCAGGACGACCTGGAGGCCGGCTTTGGCCGCGACGTCGGTGACTCCGCGCACCGCGCGGGCGAAGTAGGCGTTCTCCACGTCGGCGACGACCACGCCGAGGGTGTGGGTGCGTCCGCTGATCATGCTGCGGGCCACCGCGTTGGTGCTGTAGCCCAGTTCGGCGGCGGCGGCCAGCACGCGTTCCCTGGTGGTCGCGCTCGCCGATCCGTATCCGCCCAGGACTCGGGCGGCGGTGGCCTGTCCCACGCCGGCGTGCCGGGCGACGTCGGGGATGGTGACGCGACGCGGCGGCCGGGGCGTGTTCGGCATGGGCGGTCTCTTCACGGGTGACGGCTCGGCGGACGCCGAGGAACGGGTCGATGAGATCCGGCGCCATTCAACCATTGACGGACAGCGGCTGCCGGTGGGTAAGGTACGAGCCGGTTGGTAACGTTATCAAAATCCCAACCGGCGCTCGCCCCGCCTGGCTTCCCCCTGGTCGACCACGGCACGCCCCTGCCCACGCTCGCCCACAGCGCACGCCCCGAACACCGGAGGTACCACGGATGGCAACCGACACCCTCTCGCCGCCATCGGCCACAGGCCCGGCCATCACCCTCGTGGACGTGGTCAAGGGCTTCGGAGGCGCCACGGACGCGGCAGCCGTCCGCGGCGTCGATCTCTCCATCGGCGAGGGCGAGTTCTTCTCGCTGCTGGGCCCCTCCGGGTGCGGCAAGACCACCACCCTGCGGATGATCGCCGGGTTCGAGGAACCGACCGGTGGACAGATCCTGCTGCACGGCCGCGACATGGTCGGCGTACCGGCCAACAAGCGCGACATCAACATGGTCTTCCAGTCCTACGCCCTCTTCCCGCACCTGAGCGTCGCCGACAACGTGGCGTTCGGGCTGCGCCGCAAGCGGGTGCCCAAGGACGAGATCCGCGACCGGGTCGAGAAGATCCTGCGCACCGTCGAACTCACCGACAAGGCCGACCGCCGACCGCGCCAGCTCTCGGGCGGCCAGCAGCAACGCGTCGCACTCGCCCGCGCCCTGGTCAACCGCCCCCGCGCATTGCTGCTGGACGAACCGCTCGGCGCACTCGACCTGAAGCTGCGCCAGTCCATGCAGCTGGAACTCAAGCGGATCCAGCGCGAGGTCGGCATCACCTTCGTCTACGTCACGCACGACCAGGCCGAGGCGCTGACCATGTCCGACCGGATCGCGGTGATGAACCGCGGCCTGGTCGAGCAGGTCGGCCCGCCCCAGGACGTGTACGAACGGCCCGCCACCGCGTTCGTCGCCGGGTTCATCGGCACCTCCAACCTGATCGGCGGGCGCCTGACCTCTGTCGACGCCCAGGCCGGCACCGGGGTGCTCGACCTCGGCGACGGGCAGCGCGTCACCGTCCCGCTGACCGGCTCGCGACCCGCCCCGCAGGCGGACGCACTGCCCGGCCCGCCCGGCGCCGGGGCCCTCGTGGAACTCACGGTGCGCCCGGAGAAGATCACGCTGACCGCCGGGCCGGCCGACACCGCCAGCCGTCTGCGCGGCACCGTACGGGAGGTGGTCTACCTCGGCACCTCCACCAGTTACACGGTGGACACCGCCATGGGCGCGGAGATGACGGTCTTCCAGCCCAACGACGGGACGGCCTCCGTCACCCCGGCCCGCGGCGACACCGTCTGGCTCTCCTGGGCCACCGCCCACTCCTACCTGCTCACCACCGCACCCATCCCCGCGGCGACCGCCGCGGCCCCGGGTTCCCTCACCCCGCGCTGACGACAGGCAGACCACCATGCCCGAGCACTTGACACCCTCCGCGCCCCGGCTGCGCGGGCTGACGGAGCACCGTTTCTCCCGGCGCGGTCTGCTGCGCGCCGCACTCGGCGCCGCCGCACTGGCCCCACTCGCCGCGTGCAGCGTCCCCGGTGCCCGCGTACACGTTCCGACCGGCAAGGCCGAGATCGCCGCGGCCGTCAACGACTTCTGGACCGGCAAGAAGAAGGCCGGAAAGCTGAACTTCGTCAACTACACCCAGTACATCGACGTCGACCCGGCCGACCAGAGCAGGCACCCCACCCTGGACGCCTTCACCCGCGAGAGCGGCGCCAAGGTCGACTACAGCGAACTGATCGACGACAGCGCCTCCTGGTTCGGCAAGATCCAGCCCGAGTTCGCCTCCGGCCAGGGCATCGGCTACGACCTGATGGTCGTCGGCGGCGACAGCTACCTGACCAAGTACATCGAACTCGGCTACCTCGCCCCGCTCGACCACAGCCGGCTGCCCACCTTCGCCCGGTACGGCGGAGCCGCGTTCAAGAACAGCTCGTTCGACCCCGGCAACGTCTACACCGTCCCCTGGCAGTCCGGCATGACCGGCATCGGCTACGACCCCGCCCGGGTCGGCCGGAAGATCACCAGCTGGCAGGACCTGCTCGACCCCAAGCTGCACGGCAAGGTCGGCATGTGGAACGACGCGGTGCAGATGGGCAACATCGCCCTGCTGGCCGTCGGTGTCGACCCGGAGTCCTCCACGCACGCCGACTGGCAGAGGGCGGCGGCCTGGCTGCGCAAGCAGCGGGACGCCGGCATGGTCCGCTCCTACAGCACGGCGACCTACCAGTCCTCGCTCCAGCGCGGCGACCTGGCGGCGTCCCTCGTGTACTCGGGCGACATCTTCCAGGCCAACCAGAGCGGCTCCCACCTGGAGTTCGTCATCCCCGACGAGGGCGGTCTGCTGTGGACCGACAACCTCTGCATCCCCTCGACGGCCTCCCACCCCGTGGACGCGCTCACGTACATGGACTACGTCTACCGGCCCGAGGTCGCCGCGAAGATCAGCGAGACCGTGCAGTTCGTCTGCCCCGTCCCCGGCGCGCAGCCGGTCGTCGTGCGCGACGCGGCCGCCGCCACCGGCAAGCGGCGAACCGTGCTCGACGCCCTGAGCACCAGTCCCCTGGTCTTCCCGAACAAGGCCGACGAAGCGAAGCTGCGCCACCTGCGGGTGCTCGACCAAGACGAGGAGAAGCAGTGGAACGCACTGTTCGAACCGATCTACCAGGCGTGACCCGGCGACGCCGGCGCCGTCCCGGGGCCGCGCTGGCCCCGTACCTGATGATCCTGCCGGGATGGCTGTGGCTGGCCGCCTTCTTCGTCACCCCCGTGATCGTGATGGTGTCGCTGTCCCTCCAGACCGGCGACTTCATCGACGGCTTCCGCCAGACCTTCCACTTCCAGACCTACGTCGACGTGGTGCGCGCCTACCATGTGCAACTCGTCCGGTCCCTGGTCTACGGCGCGGTCGCCACCGTCTCCTGCGCTGTCATCGGCTACCCGGTGGCCTACTGGATCGCCTTCCGGGCCGGCCGCCACAAGTCCGTGTTCCTCTTCCTGCTCCTGCTGCCGTTCTTCGTCTCCTTCGTCATCCGCACCCAGTCCTGGAACGTGCTCCTCGCCGACAACGGCGTCCTGCTCGGACCGCTCAAGGACTGGGGCCTGCTCTCCGCCGACTTCCACCTGCTGGCCACCCCCTACGCGGTGATCGGCGGACTGACCTACAACTTCCTGCCGTTCATGGTGCTGCCGGTGTACGTCGCCCTGGAACGGGTGGACGCCAGAGTGATCGAGGCCTCCACCGACCTGTACGCCTCCAGGACGGGAACCTTCCTGCGCGTGGTGCTGCCGCTGTCGCTGCCCGGGGTCTTCGCGGGCGTACTGCTCACCTTCGTGCCGGCCGCGGCCGACTACGTCAACGCGGGCATCCTGGGCGGCCCTTCGACGACGATGATCGGCAACATCATCCAGACCGAGTACTTCACCAACCTCGACTACCCGAGCGCCGCCGCCCTGTCCTTCGTGCTCATGGGCGCGCTGCTGCTCGCCGTGTTCACCTACGCCCGGGCCCTGGGCACCGACGACGTGCTGGAGGCGGCCGCGCGATGACCACACCGATCACCGCCCCCGCCCTCGATGTGCCCCCTGCCACCCGGCCACGCCGGAAGGGGCGTCGCCGCCCCACCCTGACCGTGTACACCGGGCTGGTACTGGCCTGGCTGATGCTGCCGATCGCCGTCATGATCCTGTTCGGCTTCAACGACACGGGCAGCAAGGTGAACTTCACCTGGCAGGGCTTCACCCTGACCTGGTACCGGCACCTGTTCGCCATCCCCAACCTGACCGCGGCCCTGGTCCACAGCCTCACCATCGCCGTACTCGTGGCGGTGGTCGCGACCCTGCTGGGCACACCGATCGGCCTGGCCCTCGGCCGCTACCGCTTCCGCGGCCGCGGCTCCGTGGACCTGCTGATGTTCGCCGCCATCGCGGCACCCGAAATCGCCCTCGGCGCCGCCCTGTTGTCGCTGTTCATCGTCATGGACGTACCCCGCGGCTACTGGACGGTCGTCATCGCACACGTGGCGTTCTGCATCCCCTACGTCGCCATCACCGTACGGGCCCGCATGGCGGGGCACGACGCGTCGCTGGAGGAAGCCGCCCGTGACCTGGGGGCAGGCCCCTGGACCGCGTTCCGGCTGGTCACCCTGCCGATGCTGCTGCCCGGCGTGGCATCCGGCGCCCTGCTGTGCTTCGCCCTGTCCATCGACGACTACGTCATCACCAGCTTCAACGCCGGCCGTACGGTCACCTTCCCGCTGTGGGTCTACAGCGCCAGCCGTACCGGCGTGCCCCCGCAGGTCAACGTCATGGGGACGCTGATCTTCGTCGGCGGCCTCCTCATCGCCGGAGGGAACGTCCTGTTCTCCCGGCGCCGCGCGGTCTGACCCGACCCGGTCCCGCGCCCTCGGACACCGGCTCACCGGCAGACGCCGGCCGGTGCGGAACAACCCCCAAAGGAAACCATCACCGTGCTCTCTTTCAACGAAGCCGAGTTCAGCTCCCAGACGGAAAGCCTCGTGGCGCTGCGCCCCCAGATCGAGAAGGTCGTCGACCGTCTCGTCGACGAGGGGTACGACAACGTCCTCCTCGTGGGAGCGGGCGGGACGTACGCGCAGATGTGGCCCTACGAGCACCTCGCCCGCCGCTCCTCGCTGCTCCCCGTCCGTGCCGCCATCGCCGCGGAGTTGGTGGCCTCCGGCGACGCCCGCCTCGGTGAGCGCACCGTCGTCGTCTTCACCTCCGTCTCCGGCACCACCGAGGACAGCCTGCGCGCCGTCGAGTACTGCAAGTCCCGGGGCGCCCACACGATCGGCTTCACCGGCATCGCCGACTCCCCCATCGCGCGGAGCGTCGACACCGCGCTGATCTCCGCGCCCAAGGCATGGCCGTTCGACGTCCAGTTGCTGCTGTTCCTGGGCCGACTGCTCTCCCACCGCGGCGAGTTCGAGGGCTACGAGCGCCTCGCCGACGAACTCGCGTGCCTGCCGCGCGTGTTGGTGGACGTCGCTCGGCAGGCCGAGCCGGTCGCGGCGGCCTTCGCGGACGCCCACAAGGACGACGACTACCACTTCCTCATCGGCGGCGGGAACCTGTGGGGGTTCACCTACCTGTACTCCATGTGCATCCTTGAGGAGATGCAGTGGCTGCGCACCACCCGGGTGCACAGCGCGGAGTTCTTCCACGGTTCGCTGGAGCTGCTGGAGGAGGACACCAGCGTGATCGTCTTCCAGGGCGAGGACGAGACCAGGGCGCTCACCGACCGGGCCGAGGCGTTCGCCAAGCGGGTCTCCAAGGACGTCACCGTCTTCGACACCCGCGACTACCCCCTCGAAGGCATCAGTCCCGAGTTCCGCGGACTGCTCTCCCCGCTGGTGCTGGACACCGTGATGGACCGGGTCAGCAAGCACCTGGAGCGGGCCCGCGACCACTCGCTCGACCTGCGCCGCTACTACCGCGTCATGGACTACTGACCGTCGCACCGCTTCCCCTCGTCCATCCACCACCGCGCGCCGGTGCCCCGGCGCCGGCGCGCCCACGTCGGGCGCGGCGTTCCCGCACGCCGCGCCCGCGCCTCGGGAGACCTTGATGAACGTCCTCGGCTTCGGCGACAACACCATCGACCGCTTCATCGACCGGGGCACCGACTACCCCGGCGGCAACTGCGTCAACGTCGCCGTCTACGCCCGCCGACTCGGCCTGGACTCCGCCTACTTGGGGGCATTCGGCGACGACGACCTCGGTGTCTTCCTGCGCACGGCCGTGGCGGCACAGGGCGTCGCCGTCGAGCGGAGCGCGGTGCGCCACGGGAAGACCTCGGTCTCCACCCTGGAGGTACGGGACGGCGACCGGGTGTTCCTCGGCTACGACGACAGCACCGTCCACGAGCAACTCACCCTGAACGACGACCTGTTGGCGTACGCGGCGACCTTCGCACTCGTGCACTCCAGCGTCTACTCCCGCACCGAGGCGGAGCTGCCCCGGCTGGCCGCGGCCGGCCCCCTGGTCAGCTTCGACTTCTCCGACGAGGAGGAGTACCGCACCCCCGCCTACCTCGACCGCGTCTGCCCCCACGTGGACCTGGCCCTGCTGTCCTGCTCACACCTGGACGAGACCGCAACCCGTGCGCTGCTCACCGAGACCGTGCGACGGGGGGCCACCATGGCACTGGCCACCCGCGGCCTGCACGGCGCGATCGCCTACGACGGCCACCTCACGGCCACCGCACCGGCCCACGCCGCGGACCCCGCCGCCATGTCCGACACCATGGGCTGCGGAGACGCCCTCCTCGCCGGATTCGTCGTCTCACTCCTGCGTGACGGGTGGTCACGGCGCCTACCGCCGACCGGGGAAGCACTGGAACGGGCCCTGCGGCACGGCGCACGGGCGGCGTACGACCAGTGCTTCGTGGAAGCCGCGTTCGGCTGGGGCCGCCCGACACCGAACCCGAACCCGACACCGACGGCAACGGCAACGGCAACGGCAACGGCAACGGCAACGGGGACGGGGACGGGGACGGGGACGGGGACGAGCGAAGACCGGAGCGTGAGCGAGCACACGGTCCGTCGGCCGCAACCGTGACGAACGGCGCCCACCCACCTCGTCGGTGACGGTAGGTCAGGAGATGGTCCGGCCGTCCCTTGGGCCGAAGGCGCGGACCGCCTCGGCGTCGGTGGTGACCGCCCGGACGTAGTGCTCGGCCCAGGCGCGGCGGCCGAGATAGCCCGACTCCCGGGCCACCCGGTCCACTGCCCCGTCGATGTCGAACCGGGTGTGCCGCAACTGCACTTGACCGTCCTGCAGCAGGGCCCAGGAGCCGCCGGCTTGGCCGTACGGCATGCCGATGCTGCCGGAGTTGACGACGAGGCGTTCGTCGACGTAGCGCGTGAACGGCATATGAGTGTGCCCGCACACCACCGTCCTTACGTCAGCGGGCAGTTCGGCGAAGACCTCGGCCCAGCGGTCCAGGTGTGTGTCGACGAGAACGACCTCGTCGTCGTCGCGCGGCGTCCCGTGGCAGAAGACCACCTTGCCGAAGCCGTCGACCTCCATGGTCACCGGGTGGGGGAGCTCGGCGAGGAACCGCACGTGTTCGTCGCCCAGTTGAGCGGCGGCCCACAGGTCGATCTCCCATGCCTGGTCGGACGGGAACTCCCCACGGGCCATATCGACGAGCTCGCGGTCGGCGTTGCCGCGGACCAGGACGGCCTGGTCGCCGAGCGCGCGCAGCCGGTCCAGTACCTCGACCGGCTGCGGACCGGCCACGTGGTCACCGGTGACGACGATGAGGTCGGCCGCCCTGACATCGGGCTCGTCCAGTACCGCCTGCAAGGCCGGCAGCACACCGTGGATGTCGGACAGGACAGCGATGCTCGCGACCACGGGTGACCTTCCGAAGGCATCGGGTGTCCGGGCGACCGTCGGCCATGCGCCCGGACCGACGAGTACGGGGATCCTACGGGTGCGCCCCGGTCACCGTCGGTCGGAAAGGCCCGAACGGCCGGAAACGGCACCGCACTTCAGCCATCGGTTCCAGCACCGCGCCCGACGTGCGCAGGGCCGCCGGCGGCGTGGGAGGTCCGCGACGGGTTGGCGGGAGGGCTCAACCGGTGGTTCCTCGCAGAGCCGGCGCTGTCGCTGCGGACGACGGCCGGAGCGGTGCGCCGGGCCACGATCCGGGTCCGGTCCCGGGTACCGATGAGGGCGAGGGCGATCAGCGGCAGGAGGGTGAGGGCGGCGGAGACGGCGCCGACCAGCGCTGGTCCGGTCAGGCCGAGGGAGGTGTCCAGGGCCGTGGCGGCGAGGGCGGAGCCGGCGGCGATGCCGGTGTTGTAGGCGGAGGTGGTCAGTGCCGAGGTGAGGGTGGGGGCGTCGCCGGCGAAGCGGACGGCGAGGGAGGTGACGACAGGGTTGACGGTGAACCCGGCCAGGGCCATGAGGAAGACCAAGGCGACGGCCGTGACGGGGGCGGTCGACAACGGGATCAGCAGGAACAGGGCCAGAGCGGTGACCACGGCGGCGGTGAGCGTGGTGGCCAGCGGGCGGCGGTCGCCGAGCCGGCCGCCGATGGCGGTG
This sequence comes from Streptomyces sp. NPDC005423, assembly GCF_040606415.1. Classification (NCBI taxonomy): domain Bacteria; kingdom Bacillati; phylum Actinomycetota; class Actinomycetes; order Kitasatosporales; family Streptomycetaceae; genus Streptomyces; species Streptomyces sp. NPDC005423. Next base: position 42,233 of record NZ_JBEXET010000022.1, read on the forward strand.
CCGCCCAGCGCACCGAGCCCGAAGACGATCAGGACCAGCGGGACGGCTCCCGCCGGGATGCCCGCACGGTCGGTCAGCAGCGGGGTGATGTAGGTGTACGTGGCCAGGACGCCGCCCATGATCAGGACGGCGGCGGCCAGAGCCAGCCACAGCCGGCCCTGGCGCAGGGCCCGCGCCTCGGCGCGGACGGACACCTCGGCACTCCGCCCGGCGTCGGGGACGAAGCGGCCGATGAACACGGCGGCCAGGGCGGCGAGGACGGCCAGCGCCCAGAAGGGGCCGCGCCAGCCGGTGTACCGGCCGACGAAGGAGCCGATCGGCACGCCGACGACGTTGGCCAGGGTCAGACCGCCCATCAGGACGCCGACGGCCCGGGTGGCCCGGGCCGGGCCCGCCGCGGCGGTGGCGATGACGAATCCGACGGCCCAGAACGCGCCGGTGGCCAGCGCGGTCACCACCCGGGCGGCCAGGACGACCGTGAAGGAGGAGCTGAGCGCGGCGACGACGTGCCCGAGAGCGAAGACGGTCAGGGCCAGTACGAGGGTCAGGCGCCGGGGCAGACGCAGGGTGGCCAGGGCCATGGTCGGCCCACCGACGATCATGCCGACGGCGAAGGCGGTGATCAGCAGACCGGCGTGGGAGACACCCACCCCGAGATCACCCGCGATCTCCGGGAGCAGGCCGGCGATGACGAATTCGGTGGTGCCCATCAGGAACGTGCCGACGGCGAGCACCCAGACGACGAAGGGCAGTCTGCCCTGCGGGGTGCCGGCTGCGAGAGGCATACAGGTACTTCCCTCTTCCTCGTTGGACTGGTGGAAACGCGTAGGAGGACGGGGGAGGTCAGGGGGCGGCTTCGATGGTGATGCGCTCCGCTCGGCCGAGCTGTTCGGCGCTGACGTCGAGGTGGCCGAGGATGAGCAGGTCACCGGAGGCGGCCGGGCCGTCCCTGTAGAAAAGGGCCAGGTTGCCCCAAGGGGCGTAGTAGGCGATGTCGCCGACTCCGGCCGCGGCCGGTTCGGGGGCGGCGGAGGTGTCCAGTGCGCGTGGCAGGCCGGCGATCCGCTCCGTGCCGTGGAAGTCGTGCAGGTCCAGGGTGAGCGGGAGCAGCCCGGCGAGGTCGCGGGCGGCGGGGCTGTCATGCACGGTGGCGTCGACCGGACGGCCGTCGAGGGTGACACGGATGTCCATGTGAGTGCTCCTCTCCGCGGCGGACGACGAGGTGGCTGGGGCCGTCGCCTTCTGCTCTGGGCGTCAAGCGGGCATGGGCTCGGCGTAGTGCCGGAACCCGCCCCGCTCGGTGTGGATGGCGTAGAGGCGCTCGGCCAGCGCCTGGGGGCTGGAGTGTTCCGCGTCGGGCCGGATCGCGCCGGGGATGATCAGCTGGGCGGCGTGGATGTTCTGCGAGGCCAGTTCGGCTGCCAGGTTGTCCAGGTGCCGGGCGCTGCGTGAGATGAGGGCGACGCGGTGGCCGGCGGCACCGAAGCGGCTGGCGGCGGCCAGGCCGAGGCCCGGCCCGGCGCCGATGAGAGCGAAAGTGGTCATGGCGGGGTTCTCCTCGGAGACGCGCGAGCGGGTGGGGACGGGCTTCTCACGGGCCCGTCCCCGGGGCAGCGGGGCAGGTCAGGGCGTGAGCAGTGTCTTGATGGCGCGGCGCTCGTCCATGGCCTTGTACCCCTCGGCGACCTGGTCCAGAGGGAGGGTGAGGTCGAAGACCTTGCCGGGTTCGATCCGTCCCTCGAGGACGCGGTGGACGAGGTCGGGCAGGTAGCGGCGTACCGGGGCGGGACCACCGCGCAGGCCGACGTGGGAGAAGAACAGCTCCTGCCCGTCGATCGCGACCTCATGGGGGACGCCGACGAAGCCGACGTTGCCGCCGGGCCGGGCCGAGTGCAGGGCCTGCCGCATGGCTTCGGCGGTGCCGACGCACTCCAGCACGCTGTCGGCGCCGATCCCACCGGTCAGTTCCCTGATCCGGGCGACGCCCTCCTCGCCGCGCTCGGTGACGATGTCGGTGGCGCCGAACTCCCGGGCGAGCCGCTGCCGAGACTCGTGGCGGGACATGGCGATGATCCGTTCCGCGCCCCTCTCCTTCGCGGCGATCACACCGCACAGGCCCACCGCGCCGTCACCGACGACCACGGCGGTGGAGCCGGGCTGGACCTCGGCGGCGTCGGCGGCCCACCAGCCGGTGCCCATCACGTCGGAGACGGCCAGCAGGCTGGGCCACAGCTCCTCGCCCGGTACCTCGCCGGTGGCGACGAGGGTGCCCTGGGCGTTGGGGATGCGCATGCGGTCGGCCTGACAGGTGCTCATGAACTCGCGGTGCAGGCAGTTGGACTGGAAGCCGTTCCGGCAGTTGGCGCAGGTGTTGTCGGAGGTGGCGAACGAGCCGACGACGAACTGGCCCGGCCTGACCGAGGTGACCTCGCTGCCGACCTCCTCCACGAAGCCGACGTACTCGTGGCCCATCGGATGCGGGTCACCGATCGGCTCAGCACCGCGGTAGGGCCACAGGTCGGAGCCGCATACGCAGGTCACGGCCGTACGGATGACCGCGTCGGTCGGCTGGAGAATCCGCGGATCGGGCAGGGTCTCGAAGCGCACATCGCCGGGGGCGTAGATCATCGCTCCGCGCATTACGGGTTCCTCACGTAGGAAGGGGCCGGACCGCCTGGGCGGTCCGCGCGCTGACACTCCCGCGGCAGGGACGGTGCGACCTCACCCGCCACGGGACGTGACGTCTTCTCCCCGCCGTTCATCGGGCCGGGAGAGCGCCACGTCATCCAGGTAACCCGCACCTCGCACGCGCGGCGAGTCACTGACAAGAGGTGTACCGGCAGTACATCCCTCCGGCGGCGCGCGGCACGTACCGTCGAAGGGTGGACAACCAGCGAGAGGTCCGCGAGTTCCTCACCTCGCGGCGAGCCAAGATCACCCCCGAGCGGGCCGGACTGCCCGCCGGCACCCGGCGCCGCGTCCCGGGCCTGCGCCGCAGCGAAGTCGCGGCCCTCGCCGACGTCAGCGTCGAGTACTACGCCAAGCTCGAACGCGGCAACCTGAGCGGCGTCTCACCGGCCGTCCTCGAAGCCGTGGCCCGCGCCCTCCGACTCGATGACGCCGAGCGCGCCCACCTGCTCCACCTGGCCCAGGCAGCCGACGGCTCCGACGCCCTGACCCGGCCTCGCCGCGCCTCCACCCGGCAGTGGAGAGCGCACCGAAGCCTGCAATGGACCCTGGACGCCGTCACCGGCGGTCCCGCCTTCGTCCGTAACGGCCGCATGGACCTGCTCGCCGCCAACCAGCTCGCCCGCGCCTTCTACGCCGACGTCTACGCCAACCCGCTCAACCAGGCGAACCTGGCCCGCTTCAACTTCCTCGACCCCGCCTCCCGCCGCTTCTACCCGGACTGGGACCAGGCCGCCGACGTCGCCGTATCCATCCTGCGTACCGAAGCCGGCCGCAACCCCCACGACAAGGACCTGCACGACCTCGTCGGGGAGCTGTCCACCCGTAGCGACGCCTTCCGCACGCGCTGGGGCGCTCATGACGTGCGCCACCACGGCACGGGGACAAAACGCTTCCACCACGCGGCCGTCGGCGAGCTCACCCTCGCCTACGAGGGCCTGGAGATGGCGGCCGAGCCCGGCCTGACCCTCACCGTCTACGCCGCCGAACCCGCCTCCCCCTCCGAGGAGGGCCTGCGCCTGCTCGCGTCCTGGCACGCCACTGCCCAGGGAGCCGACGCGTCCTCCCCGCAAGCGTCCGGCTGACCCCCACAAGCCACTCCGCACCCGTCACCTCCGGGAGACAGCGCGGTCCCCGGCCCGGCCGATCCCCCCTGCGTTGCCGAGCGGGTGAGCGAGCACGCGGCGCGGACCGGAAGGCGGACGGCCCCCGCCGGAACCTGACGGCCGCCTGTCGCTACACCTGGACGGGATCGGCGGGTTGGTCACCGGCAGAGTCATGGACGTTCCGGGGTGCCGGTTGAGGGCCGGGGAGCCACAGGGAGAGCAGCACGGCTACGGCGGAGAAGCCCGCGGACCACCAGAACGCGGTGTGGAACGCGGCCGCGAGGGTGGCCGGGTGTGCGGCGATGGCGGTGTTGAGGATGACAGCCAGGACGGCGGTACCGAAGGAGCCGCCGATCTGCTGGGCGGTCCTGGTGAGGACGCTGGAGTGCGGGATCTGGTGCTGGTCCAGGCCGATGTATCCGGCGACCATCACGGGCATGGTGACGCAGCCCAGGCCGAACCCACGGAGGAGCATCCACAGGGCGAGCAGCCACTCGTTCGTGTGCGGCCCGGCCAGGGCGAACGGCACGGTCGCGGCGGCGACGATGACAAACCCGGCCAGCGCGATCGCGCGCGAGCCGAACCTGTCGATGTTGCTGCCGGCGACCGTACGGGACAGGACGGTGCCGATGCCCTGGGGGATGAGCGCGACGCCGGCGGCGAGCGCGGTGGTGCCGCGCACTTCCTGGTAGTAGAGCGGCAGCAGGAGCATCGCGCCGTACAGGGAGAATCCGGAGAAGAACAGCACCGCGCTGGAGGAGCCGACCGGCCGCCTGGCCAGCAGCCGGACCTCGACGAGCGGGCGGCTCCGGCGCAGCGCGTAGCGGGCGAAGGCCGCGAGGAGCGCGACGCCGGCGACGAGCGGGATGACGACGTCCGGGTGGGCGAACCCGGCGGCGGTACCCGCGTCGGCCAGGCCCAGCAGGACGAGGGAGGTGCCCGGCGCGATCAGCAGCAGGCCGGGAACGTCGAGCTTGGGCTTGCCGGCCGCGGGGTCCGGCTGGGTGGGCGTGTCGATGGTGAGGTAGCGCCAGGCGAGGAGGATCGCGATGACGCAGAAGGGCACGTTGACCCAGAACATGAACCGCCAGCTCAGGTGCGTCAGGATCGCGCCGCCGAGCACCGGGCCCAGGATCGGGCCGAGCACCGCCGGCAGCGCGACGTAGGTGACCAGCCGGCCGAGCGCCCTGCCGCCGGCGGCCTGGAAGATGAGCGTGGTCATCAGCGGGAGCATGAGGCCGCCGCCGATGCCCTGGACGACCCGCCAGCCGATGAGCGAGCCGACGTTCCACGCGAGGCTGGACCCGACCGAGCCGGCCAGGAAGACGGCGAGGGAGAAGATCCACAGCCGCTTGCCGCCGAACCGCGTCAGGCCCCAGGTGGACAGCGGAACCGCGATCCCGAGCGCCAGCAGGTAGCCGGTCGACACCCACTGGATCGTGGCGACCGAGGTGTCCAGCCGCAACGCGAGCGTGTGCAGGGCGACGCTGACGATCGTGGTGTCGAAGACGACGGCCATCCCGCCGACGAGCAGGATGAGGGCGGTCTTCACCACCGCGGGGTCCGGCTTCTCGGCCGCGGGTCCGGCTGGTCTCGATGCCATGCCATCACTCCTCGATAAGAGATTGATTCCTCTCTTATCGACAGTAGGCTGAGGCCAGTAAGAGACGCAAGCCTCTCTTATCAATCGCTGGTCGCTATGCTGGGTGCCATGACCGAGCGGACACAGCAGACCCCCCGACAGCGGCGGCGCGGGGAGGAGTTGGAGGCCGCACTGCTGGAGGCCGCGTGGCAGGATCTCGTCGAGGGCGGCTTCGCCAAGCTGACGATGGAGTCCGTCGCCGCCCGCGCGAAGACAGGCGTGGCGGTGCTGTACCGGCGCTGGCCCAACAAGGACGACCTGGTGCTCGCCGCCATCCGCCACCACAGCACCGTGCAGGCCGTCGAGACCCCCGACACCGGAAGCCTGCGCGACGACATGGTCGCGCTGCTCACCACCGCCAGCAGGGCACGGATCAGCTTCGCCGCCATCGTCGGGGCCGCGTTCTCCGGGCTGCTGGCCAGCACCGGCCTCACCCCGGCCGAGGTACGCGAGAAGGTCATGGGCGACCGGCCGCTCCGGTCGCACCAGGTCTTCGCCCGCGCGCACGAGCGCGGCGAGATCGACCTCGATCGCATCCCGCCGGCCGTTCTGACCATGCCGTTCGACCTGATGCGCCACGACATGCTGATGACCTACAAGCCGATCCCGCCCGAGCGGGTCCTCGCGATCGTGGACGACCTGTTCATGCCCCTCGTCGCCGCCAACCACCCGGGACAGGGCGGAAAACGGAGCGACCGCCACAGGCCCTGACGTCTCCACTCGCCCCGCGTGCGGCACGCCCTCGCTCGCGCCGTCGATGCGGGCCGCCTCGATCAGCGCGGTGCAGCCACCCCTCGATCGTCACCTGGGTACCGGTGAACGAGAGTTGGGGCTGTTCCGACATCACGAACGACGCGGCGCAGCGGGCCTACACGGTGGCGCTCGCCACCCTCACCCGCGCCCTGGACCCGACGCGCCCGGTCATGTCCAACGAGGGCTGGGAGCACACCGACAGCGACATCCTGGGGGTGCACGACTACTCTTCCGACCCCGAGCTGCTCACCCGCCGCTACGGCGACGCCGCCCGTTTCGAGGCGCTGCTTGCTTCCCCGGGTCCGGCCGGGCGGACCCTCTCGCTCGACGCGCGGCAGACCGAGCGGTACCGCGCCGGTGAAGCGCCGCTGATGGTGACCGAGTTCGGCGGTCTGTCCGTGGGCGCCGAGGAGGACGAGTTCTCCTACACGCGGACCAACTCCGACACCCAGTACGCCGCCCTGCTCGGCGACATCTTCGAGGTGCTGCACACGAGTCCGATCGTCGCGGGCTTCTGCTACACGCGGTTCATGGACACCGCCCAGGAGACCAACGGCCTTCTCTACACGGACGGTTCGCCGAAACTGCCGATGGAGACGATCCGCCGTATCGTCACCGGCACCGAGCCCGCCCCCGAGGAGAAGCCCGGGTCCGCGGCCCCGGCCGGCTGACGCCTCCTTCGCGATGAGTACCCAGGGGTGTCGCGCGCGACGGTCGGTGTCCGCCCGTTGTCGCGCGCCCAGGCGCCGCCGCACCAGGGCCGCGACCACCCGGGGGCCGCGCCGACCACGTACCCGCGTCCGCACGTAAGGCAACGAGCCTCAAGGCGCACGGTCCGCGGGCCCCTCCGGGACGGGTCCGGTGAGGAAGGACTGGGCGAGCGTGCGGAAGGCGGCGACGAGCCGACCGCGGTCGTCCGCGCGCACGGCCAGTACGACGTGACTGGGTTCGACGTCGCGCAGCGGGACGGCGGTGAGGTAGGGGCGGCTCCTGCCGTCCAGGGCCGGGACGATGGCCACCGCCCGTCCGGAGGCGATGAGTTCGAGCTTGTCCTCCAGGTCCTCCACGAGGGGACCGTCGGGAGCGCGGCTTCCGTCGGGACGGGGGTCGATGCGCCAGAAGGCGTCACGGGCCGGGTCGCTCGCACGGATCAGGGGCTCGTCGGCGAAGTCGGCGAGGCAGGCGGATTCCCGGCCGGCCAGTCGGTGGTCGCTGGCGACCACCAGGACGCGTGGTTCCTCGTACAGGACGGTCACGTGCAGGCGTGCGGTGTGCAGCGGCAACCGGGTGACCACCGCGTCCACGCGGTGGTCCAGCAGGGCCGGGCGCACGTCCCCCCACCCCAGGTGCACGGTGTGCACCTCGGCGTCCGGATGCCGTCGGCGCAGCTCTCGCACCGCGGGGGTGACGATGATGCCGGTCGTGTAGCCGACCGTGATCCGTACCGGCTCGGCGGCGGCCCGGGTGAGAGCGATCGTCCTGGCAGCGGTGCGCAGCAGTGCCTTGGCGCGAGGCAGGAGAACCTCGCCTGCCGGGGTGAGCCGGCTGCCGTGCGGAGTGCGGTCCAGGAGGCGGACCCCCAACTGCTGTTCCAGGCGCACGATCTGGCGGCTCAGCGAAGGATGGGTCACCTTCAGGGCGTCGGCGGCCCGAGCGAAGGTCCGCTGGTCGGCGAGAGCGACGAAGTACCGCAGCAGCCGAAGGTCGAGGTCCGTGGGAGGGATCGGTTCGGTCACTCCCGCAGCGTAACTCCGTCCCACCGACGCCCCTCTCCGTGCGAGTTCGTGAGCCGTGGTGATGCCTCGGCCGTATATCGATATGCGGCATGGGCCTTGGACGCGGGCCGCGACCGGCTCCTAGCGTGAGGACACGAGCTCGCAGCCCGTGGGGCCTCAGCCCTCGGGGCGGCGCGCGGCGAGCCGCACGCCGTCACTTGCGCTCGGACCCATGTACGCATGCAAGGAGAACACCATGCCCGCGCCCGCAGCCCTGATCACCGGCGGAACCAGCGGAATCGGCAAGGCCACCGCCGAACTGCTCCACGAGCGCGGATACCGCGTGATGGTCACCGGACGCGAGAGCGTCGCCGAAGCACGGAACGACCTCCCCGCGGGGATCGTCGCGGTACGCGCCGACGCCGCCTCTCTGACCGACATAGACCACGCCATGGACCAGGCGCGCGAACGCTTCGGCACACTCGACGTGCTCTTCCTCAACGCCGGCGTCTCACGGCCCAAGCCGTTGGCCGACACGGAAGAGGCGGACTTCGACGCGCTGTTCGACATCAACGTCAAGGGCAACTTCTTCACTTTGCGGAAGGCGCTCCCCCTCCTCAACGACGGCGCGTCCGTCATCTTCACCGTCGGTGCCGGTACCGGCATGGCAGCACCCGCCATGGCCGCCGCCAAGGGCGCCCTGCTCCCGCTGATGCGTGGCGTCGCCCTCGAACTGGCGCCCCGCCGTATCCGGGTCAACGCCGTCAGCCCCGGCGCCATCGACACCCCCGTCTACAGCAGCCTGGGCATCTCGCGCGAAACCGTGCAGTCCTGGAGTGCGGGTATTCCCCTCGGGCGCATCGGGCTTCCCGCCGACATCGCCGAAGCCGTCGCCTTCCTCGCCTCCGACGCCGCCGGCTACATCACCGGCGACAACCTCATCGTCGGCGGAGGCATGGGGATCGGCGCCTGACCACGGGTCCCGCCGACGTGGCGCCCGACTGCTCAACTGCCGGACCCCACACCCCAGTTCGTCCTGACCCGTTCAGGCCGAGGCCGACCGACGGCCTCGACCCTGGCACAGCGGCCTCGGATGAGCCGCTCGTTCAGCTCGGACTCAGCGTGCGAGCACCTCGCGGACCGCGGCCAAGGCGCCGCCGAGGAGCGTGCTGTCGCTCTGGGTGAGGCCCGCGGCGGGCGCGGTGAACGGGCGGCTGCCGGTGGCGGTCGGGCGGGTGGAGGCACCGGGGAAGACCCACACCGCGCCGGTGGCGTTGTTCTCGTTCGCGGCGCCGCCGAACAGCTCGGGCTTGCGGTCCTGGTCGGTGTCCCCGGCGGAGACCGTCGTACCGAAGAAGTCGTCGGTCCCGGAGGCGCCGGGGACGCCGGCCGTGTCCTGGGAGAAGGAGTGGGAACCGGCGCCGAGTGCGCCCGTGCGGCGGCCCGGAACGACGGTCACCTGACCGGCGCGGGCTGTTTTCAGGGGTCCGGCCGGACACGGCCTGGAGATCATCACGCGGCCCTACGGCAGCAACGAGCCGCAGTCACCGACGGGTTCGTGAGGCAGTGGCAGGTCAGGGTTTCCTGGCCTGCCACTCCGCGCCGCACCTCAACTGCCTTACGTGTTTCGGTAGTCCGGCTGAGCGACTGCCGGCGCGGGATCAGTGGCCGATCTTGTCCAGCTCGGCGAGGTCCTCGTCGGAGAGCGGGAGTGCCGCGCCGGCGACGTTCTCGCGCAGGTGCGCCACCGACGAGGTGCCGGGAATGAGCAGGATGTTCGGCGACCGCCGCAGCAGCCAGGCCAGGGCTACGGACATCGGTGTCGTGTCCAGCCGGGTGGCCACGGCGGAGAGCGTCGTGGACTGCAGCGGGGTGAAGCCGCCGAGCGGGAAGAACGGCACGTAGGCGATGCCCTGGTCGGCGAGCTCGTCGATCAGCTCGTCGTCCTGACGGTAGGCGAGGTTGTACCCGTTCTGGACGCACACGATCGGTGCGATGGCCTGCGCCTCGGCGACCTGTTCCGCCGTCACGTTGCTCACGCCGAGGTGCCGGATCAGGCCCTGCCGCTGAAGTTCGACGAGGGTCTCGAAGGGCCCGGCGAGCGAGCCGGGCCGGGGACCCTGGGCGTCGCCGAGCCGGAGATTGACCACGTCGAGCGCATCGAGGCCGAGGTCCTCAAGGTTCTCGCGGACGGCGCGGCGCAGGTCCTCGGGCCGCCGGGCAGGGGGCCAGCCGCCCTGCTGGTCGCGGACCGCGCCGACCTTGGTCACGAGGTGCAGCGACGGGGAGTAGGGGTGCAGCGCTGCACGGATCAGCTGGTTGGTGACACGTGGTCCGTACGCACCGGCGGTGTCGATATGACTGATCCCGAGGGCGGCGGTCTCGCGCAGGACGGCGAGCGCGCCGTCGCGGTCGGCAGGCGGGCCCATCACCCCGGGGCCGGCGAGCTGCATGGCGCCGTAGCCGAAGCGGGTGACGGTGAGGTCGCCCAGGGTCCAGGTGCCGCCGGGCAGTGACGCGGAGGGTGTGTTCAGGGTTTCGCTCATGCCGTCGATGCTCGCTCGCGGACGAGCGGCGCGGCCAATACCGATGCAGTGCCCTGTCATACCCGGTAGGTATCACAGGGGTACGGTGGGGCCATGGACACCTTGGAGACCCGCGAGCTCAGGTACTTCATGGCCGTCGCGGAGGAACTGCACTTCGGTCGTGCCGCACAGCGCCTCGGCATGGCCCAGCCACCGCTGTCCCGGGCGATTCAGCAGCTCGAACGGCGCCTCGGCGTCGCCCTGTTGCGACGCGACCGGCGCGGCGTCGCCCTGACCGGCGCCGGAGAGATGCTGCTGCACGAGGGCCGCGCCGCCCTCGACGCGACCACCGCTGCCGCTCGCCGCACCCGCCGCGCCGGTGGCGCCGACCGGCCGGGCGCCCCCCGCCACCGCCTGGTGCTGGCGGTGAAGGCCGGCGCGTCCCACGAGCTGCTGCGCAAGCTCCTCGACGCCTACGCGGCGGAGCCCGACAACGCCGAGATCGAGGTGCTGCCGAGCGGCACCTGTGAGCAGGAGGCGATGCTGCGCGACGGCCGCGCCGATGTGGCGCTCATGCACAAGCCGTTCAACTCCCTCGCCGGGTTCGACAGCGAGGAACTGATGACCGAGGGGCAGATCGCCGTGCTGCCCGCCGGGCACCCCCTCGCCGCGCGGCGGAGTCTGACCCTGGCCGACGTCAGCGACCTCCCCGATCTTCCGCTCGCCCGCTGGTCCCGCCACGGCACGTACCCGCCCGGTCCGGGCCCGGAGATCCACGACCAGACGCAGCTGGCCCAACTGATCGCCCTGGGACGCACCATGGCCGTCTTCCCCGACTCGGCCCGCGCCTGGCTGTGGGCCGAGCACACCGCCGTTCCCCTGACCGACGCACCCCCCGTCGTCACCCACATCGCGTGGCCCGCGCACAGCCGCTCCCTCGCCCTCGCCGCGCTGATCCGCACGGCCACACGGCTGTGACCCGCCCCCGCCGTCCCTCGCCCCGGCACGGGCAGCGGTCGCACGCGGTATAGCGGACTTGAGGTCCTTGCAGCTCTTCCGCGGATCACCTGCGGGGCGGTGCGGTGGTGCTGCGGACCACGAGGCGCGTGGGCACTCGCGTCGTAGCCGACTCCACTGTCCGCGAGCGCAGTTGACACAGGATTCGCTCCACGCAGAGCCGTCCCACTTCGGCGAAGTCCTGGTGGACGGTGGTCAAGGGAGGCAGGAAGGAAGCGGCCTCGGGAATGTCGTCGAAACCGACGACGCTGATGTCCTCGGAGATACGCCGACGCTGCTCGTGAAAGGCCCGCAACAGCCCCAGCGCCATCTGGTCGTTGGCCGCGAAGACCGCCGTGCAGTCCTCTCGGGCCGCGAGTTCGAGTCCGGCACGGTAGCCGGATTCAGCCGACCAGTCGCCGCGTGACAGCTGGGGCACCACCCGCCCCGCCTCGGTGAGTTCGGTGCGCCAGGCGGCCGCGCGAAGATGTGCCGCGCAGGACTCCTCGGGACCGGCGAGGTGCCACACCGTGCGGTGCCCCAGGCCCAGGAGATGCCGTACGGCGGAGCGGCCGCCGGCGGTCTGGTCGGTGTCGACCACGGTGGAGGAGTCACCGGCGTGGAGGTCGGCCACCAGGACGTGGACATGCGCGGACAGGGCGGTGGTCACCGCATCGGACAACCGCCTCTCCGGCATGACGATCAAACCGTCGACGGCGAGGTCCCGCATGCGGGCACAGGCTCCGCGCACCTCGTCCTCGGTGGTCAGTGAGTGCGGCAGCAGGGCGACGGAGTACCCCTCGTGCGCGGCGGCGGTGGTGATCGCTTCGAGGACGTGCACGTTGCCGGTGGCGGAAGAGCTGAACGAGAGGACTCCGATCGTGCTGAACGCGCCACGTTTCAAAGCCCGTGCGGCGCTGTTGGGCCGGTAACGCAACTCCCGCATGGCCGCCAGTACCTGCTGCCGGGTGGGCTCGGCGACCCCCGGGTGACCGTTGGAGACACGGGAGACGGTCTGCGACGAGACCCCCGCCAACCGGGCCACGTCCGCCATGGACGGACGTGAGGGGCCCGCTGAGTCTCTGTTAGCCGCGGCCGTCAACCGCTCCCTGCCCGGTCCCGCGACGACTGGTGCCAGAGGAGCTCGACCGGTGGGAGGCGTGGGTAAGTCCATTACCGCAGGCTACGTGCGATGCCGTTCGGGCCCAAGGTGTCGAGACCCGCCTCCGGGACCTGCCACGAGCGCGAGGAACCGCGACAACAGAGCCTCCCGGTAGTCGGTGGGGATCGCACCCCTGACTACCGGCAGGCCCTGCTGCCATGTGCCGGACCTCGCTCGGTCGTTCGGTCAGGGACCCGGTTCGACCAGGCCCGCGTCCACGTGACCGATCAGCGAACGGTGTCCCGGATCAGCCGGCGCACAGGGTCAGGTTGACCGTGTCACCGGACTCCACGATCTTCGGGGTGTGCGGGTCCACACCTACCACCGAACCGGGCTTGCAGTTCTCGACGGCCTTCTTGGTGATGGTGCCGAGCTTCGTCTGCGTCTTCAGGAGCGCCTGCTTGGCGAGCACCAGGTCCTGCCCCGAGAAGTCGATCGGGATGGTCACGCCGTGGTCGTCGAAGAGCAGGGTGGTGGCGTCGCTCTTGCTGACGGTGCTGCTCGCCGTCGTGTGCGAGCCGCCCGCGACCGAGGTGGCCAGCGCGGTTCCCCCGCCCGCCACGAGGAGGGCGGCGGCGACGGCACCGATGCCGACGGCCCGCCTGCGCCGGGTGCGGCGCACGATCCGGTTCGAGTCGAAGTCGGGCGCCTCGGCGGAGTCGGCGTACTGGTTCATGGCGTTCATCAGTTCCTCTTCGAAAGATGTGCGGCCGGAAGGTCGTGCGTCGCCGTACGAAGTCATCGGATTCCTTCCGTGTGCCGCAGTGGTGAAGGGGCGGAGAGCGCGGGGAACTGGCTTCTCAGCTTCTCGATCCCCCGGGCGAGTTGGGAGCGCACCGTGCTCGGCGAGATGCCCAGGTCGGCCGCGATCTCGGTGTCCGAGAGGTCGTGGAAGTACCGCAGTACCACCACCGTCCGCATCCGCATGGGCAGTTGCTGCAACGCGCGCACCAACTGGTCCCTGCTGTCGACCTGTCCGTACTCGTCACCGCGGGCGGCCTGGTCGGGGCCGTCCGCCTGCGAAGTCGTACGGCGGAAGCGGCGCCAGCGGTCATTGGCCAGGTTGACCATGATCCGCCGCACATATGCCTCCGGGGCGTCCTTGGCGGAGATCGTGCGCCACTTGCGGCAGGCCCGCTCCAGGGTTTCCTGGACCAGATCCTCGGCAGCGTCGCGGTTCCCCGTCAGAACCAGGGCACCCCGGAACAGCGCGGCCGACCGGGCGGCGACGAAAGCGTCGAAGTCCGTCTCCACACGCTCCTCCCTTCCTGTCACCCCTCCTCGACGGAGACACCCCAAGATCTGCTGCACGCATCCGATGAGACCTGGGTCACAGCACGAACAGAGCTGTGCGGGCACAGGGACGGACCGACGCCCTCACCGACGACTCCCTGACGCCACCCGCCTCCGCACCGCCTCAAGTGGCTGACCCAGTAAGGGAGTTCGTCGAGGTTTGCCCCGCACAGCACCGGTCTTGCCAACGGACCGAGCACTGACGGCCCCAGACATCCGCGGCCGGACGAGCGGACGAACCCGGCCCACCCCTCCGGCTGCGGACCGGAGGCGTGGTGAGCGGTCAGCCAGTTGCCTGCGGGGTCAACGCCTCCGCCGAACGTGGACCAGGAAGAGGGCCCGCGTCAGGCGGAGGTCTCTGCGGTGGTGGTCAGGACCGCGCGGCCGAGGATGTGGCCGGCCATGGTGAAGCCGAGAGCGGCCGGTGTGGCGTCGGCGGGGACGCCGATGGTGTCGACGTCGAGGGCGTGCACCACGGTGAAGTAGCGGTGCGGGCCGTGTCCGGCCGGCGGGGCGGCGCCGATGAAGCGGGCGGCGCGGGCGTCGTTGGGCAGCTGGAAGGCGGTCTCGGGCAGACCCGAGCCGGTGTCGTCGCCGACGCCTTCGGGCAGCTCGGTGACGGTGGCGGGGATGTCGGCGACCGCCCAGTGCCAGAACCCGGAGCCGGTGGGGGCGTCGGGGTCGTAGACGGTCACGGCGTAGCTCCTGGTGCCTTCCGGAGCGCCGCTCCAGGACAGCTGCGGGGAGACGTCCTTTCCGCCGGGAACCCCGGAGAGGCCGGAGTACTGCTCGATCGGCCAGGCGTCGCCGTCGGCGACGGTGGTGCTGACGACGGTGAAGGCGGCCGCCTCGGGGAGGCGGGCGAAGGGGTCGTTGGAGCTCATGGCGTCGTTCCTTTCAGGCCGTGCTGTGGGGTGGCGGTGACGCGGTCGACGAAGGTGCCGCCGCAGCGGCCCGAGGAGGCACCGCGGTCGCATCTCATGTCCGTCACCGAGATCGACCATAACATCGATAATCGATTATCTTCTCGATCGTCTATTGTGTAGGCATGACGCAGACGACCCACCCCTCGCCCTCGGCGGGGAAGCAGATGCTCTCCGAACAGGTCTACACACACCTGCGGGACGCGATCATGCGCGGGGATCACGCCCCGGGTGACGCCCTCAAACCCCAGGACCTCGCCAAAGAGCAGGGCGTGAGCCTGGCCGTCGTGCGCGAGGCGCTGGTGCGGGTGGTCGGCGAGGGCCTCGCCGACCGGCTGCCCAACCGCGGCTTCGCCGTCCCGGCCTTCTCCGACCGCCGCTGGCAGGAGATCGCGGAGGCCCGCCGGACCATCGAACCGGTCATGCTGCGCATGGCCGTCGAACGCGGCGACGTGGACTGGGAAGCCCGCGTACGTGCCGCCCACCACCGTCTGGCCCGCACCCCGGCGTACACCCCGGAGGAGGGCGAGCACTACAGCGGCGCATGGGCCGAAGCCCATCGGGTCTTCCACCGCACCCTGTTGGAGGCGTGCGACAACCTCGTCCTGCTGGAGACGTTCGACCGGATGTGGACCGCGAGCGAGCTGGCCCGCCGCTGGTCGGCGCACCGCAACCCCGACCGGGACGGCGCCCTGGAGCACCGCCGGCTGGAAGAGGCCGTACTCGCCCGCGATGCCGACACCGCGGCCGAGGTCCTGACCCAGCACCTCACCCAGACCGCGGCCGGCCTGACCGACCGCCCCCAGCAGCGACCCGCGAACGAAGCCTGATGAGTGCCCGCCCACCTGTCCGCACGGCCACACCTGATCACTGACACCGGAGCCACAGCATGACTTCCTTCGAGGCGAGCACGGGCCGCCACTGCCACAA
This sequence comes from Streptomyces sp. NPDC005423, assembly GCF_040606415.1. NCBI lineage: Bacteria > Bacillati > Actinomycetota > Actinomycetes > Kitasatosporales > Streptomycetaceae > Streptomyces > Streptomyces sp. NPDC005423. The sequence goes on from NZ_JBEXET010000022.1 coordinate 57,966, forward strand.
CGCCGTCAGCCCGCTGCACGCATGTGTGTACTTCGCGGCGGAGCCGGGGGACGAACTCACGGCACTCGGACTGGAGCGCGGACCCATGGCCTACCTCGCGGGCCGCGCGGCACCGCTCGGGGTCGTCGGCGCGGGCACCGTCACAGCGACGTTCTACAACTTCAACCCCGAGCACGTACGCCGTTACGTCCCCGCCGCGTGGGCCGTCACCACACCGGAGGCGGTGCTCACGGCCCGACTGCGCGGCGCGCACCGGACGCTGCGGCGGCTGCTCGGGGAGGAGGCCCTCACGACCAAGGCAATGACCGAGGCCGCCGAACTGGCGCTGCACGCTACCGAAGCGTGCCGCCGGGAGGCACGGCCGCTGTACGCCGCCAACGCCGAGCTGCCCGTACCCGAGGAACCGCATCTGGCCCTGTGGCACGCCGCGACGCTGCTGCGCGAGCACCGCGGGGACGGTCACCTCGCCGCCCTGGCCGTCGCCGGGCTGTCCGGCATCGAGGCGCTGGTCCTGCACAACGCCACCGGCACGGCGCCGACTTCGGCACTGTTCATGCGGACCCGCGGGTGGTCCGCGCGGCAATGGGACACCGCCCGGGACCGGTTGCGCGAGCGCGGCCTGCTGGACGGGGCGGGCGACCTGACGCGGGCGGGCGCGGCCCTGCGCGGCGAGACCGAGGTACTCACCGACCGCCTCGACGCCGCCCCGTACGACCATCTCGGCCCGGCCGCCACCGCACGCCTCACCGAACTGGCCGGTGGCTTCTCCAGGACCCTCAGAGCAGCGGGCGCCTTCCCCGCGGTCCACTTCGGCAAGGACTGAGGGCCGGGACCGGGGCCGGGGACGGGGACGGGGACGGGGCCAGGAGACGGGCGCATTGATCCGCGAAAGTCCGCGGCTTCCGTCCCAGCGGTCGCTCTGTCTGGCAACTGCTTTGTTGGGCAATCGAGTTGTGATCCGTGGGTCAGAGCTGGTTCTCGCCGCCGTCGACGTACAGGTTGGCTCCGAGGATGAAGCCGCTCCGCGCGGTAGCGAGGAATGCCACCACCTCGGCGACCTCTTCCGGGCGTCCGATCCGGCCCAGTGGGACACCGGCGGCGAACTGGGACTTGGTGACGGGCGTGTCCCCCTCCACCACGGCGTCGAGGCCGGGAGTGTCGATGGTGCCCGGGGAGATCGCGTTGACCCGGATGCCGCGGCCCTTGAGTTCGTTGGCCCAGGTCCGGGCGAAGGACCGTATCGCCGCCTTGGACGCCGCGTAGGTGCCGAAGGCCGCGACCCCGTCGTCGGCGCGCACCGAGGAGTTCAGGATCACCGACGCGCCGTCGTTCAGCAGGGGCAGCGCCTTCTGCACCGTGAACAACGTGCCTCGGACGTTGACGCCGAAGGTCTCGTCGAAGTGTTCCTCGGTGACCTCCTCCAGGGTGGCGAACGACGCGATGCCCGCGTTGGCGAACAGCACGTCCAGGCCACGGCCTCGGGCGCGGACCGTGTCGTAGAGCCGGTCCAGGTCGGCCAGGTCGGAGATGTCACCCACCACCGGGGTCGCGCTCGCCGGGCCGATGGCCTCGACAGCCGCGTCCAGCACGGCCTTGCGCCGGCCGGTGATGAACACGTGCGCGCCCTCGGCCGCCAGCCGGACAGCGGCGGCCAGGCCGATCCCGGTGCCGCCGCCCGTGACGACGGCGGTCTTGCCCTCAAGCTGTCCCATATGAATGACCTCCACAAAGTTCGGTACCGATCGGTACTGAACGAGAACGTAGCACATCTGCACCGATCAGTACGGAAGAGGTAGGATGGCTCGCATGGAGCGCACGGAGACGCGGCAGAAGGCACCGATCGGACGGCCGAGGGGTTTCGACGCCGACGTGGCCCTCGAACACGCCATGCGGGTCTTCTGGGCGCAGGGCTACGAAGGCACCAGCCTCACCGATCTGACCCACGCCATGGGCATCACCCGCACCAGCATGTACGCGGCCTTCGGCAACAAGGAGAACCTGTTCCGCAAGGCCCTGGAGCGCTACACCGAGGGTCCCGCCTCATACGGGGCACGGGCCCTGCTGGAACCGACCGCCCGACAGGTGGCCGCCGCGTTCCTCGTCGGTTCCGTCCGGGCCAGCACCCGGCCCGGCTGCCCCACGGGATGCCTGGGTGTCCAGGGGTCCCTCGCCGCGGGCGACCTGGGAAGCAGCGCCCGCGACGCCCTCGTCACCTGGCGCAACGAGCACACCGCCCTCCTCCGCGACCGGTTCCGGCAAGCCGTCGACCAGGGCGACCTGCCCTCCGGCACCGATCCCGAAGTACTGGCCCGCTACCTCATGACCGTGGCGAACGGCATCGCCGTCCAAGCGGCCGGCGGTGCCACCCGCGACGCCCTCCAGCAGGTGGCCGACATGGCCTTGCGGAGCTGGCCGGCTGCCTGACGGCCGAGGGTTTCCTTCGGTGTCGCCGTCCACCTGGCTGTCCCGGCCGTCGCCCGTTTGGGGCCGGTCGGGCAGCGGTCGACGAGGCGGGGCACGGACCGCGAAGCGTCCGTGCCGGCCACGACATCTCGCGGCGGCACTCAACCCGCCCTGGATTGCGGGGAGTTCGTAGATCCTTCGCGCTCTCCTCGCTCGTCCCGCTCGCCTTCGCGGGCCTGTTCGCCAAGGCACCTGCCGTGGCCGCCTACCGTGGCCGGAAGAACCCCCGGCGGTTGCCCGCGGGGGGTTCGGCTGTCCCGTCCTGATCGATCGGGCGGGAGCCGTCGACGCCGCCCCGACGTCCAAGGCGGCCCGCCCTCGGAACGAGAACGAGTGAGGCGGCGTGTGCCCTACGGTGGTCCGGTGCGCGCGTGTCAGCAGGTGCGGAAGACGTAGTCGTCGGAGCCGCGGGCGGTGACGTCGAGGTCGCGCTGGACGATGCTGAGCTTGGTGCCGAAGCCCGCGCAGGCCCGTTTGAAGCCGCTGTCCTCGTACTCGATCACGAAGACACGGTTCGAGTACGCCTTGGCGAAATCGCCGCACTCGTTGTACTGGCCGCACTCCTCGGCGACGGCGAAGTCGAAGCCGATCTTCGTGCGGTCCGACAGCAGGTCGGCGGTGTTCTTCTGCCCGATGGCGAGTCCCGCGGCGTGCGCCCGGTCGGCGAGGAGCTTGGCGAAAGCCGCGTTGTGCGCTTTGGTCAGACGACCGCCCGACCGGTCATAGGAGTCGAGGTTGTCCGGTTCCACGGCCTGGAAGCCGCTCTTGGCGCAGCCGTCCACCCACTCGCCGACCACCTTGGCGAGACGGGTGCGCTTGTCCGCCGTGGACGTGTCGAGAAGCGCCTCGTCCCAGTCCTCGTCGATCACCGGGCGGTTGTTCTTGTCACGCAGGATCAGGTCGGGGTACTTCTTCTCCCACCAGCTCAGCGCGTCGGGCTGCGCCTGGAACGCGTTGACGTAGCACACGTTGTAGAGGCCCTTCGCGGGCTTGGCCGACCGGTCGCGCGACACGGCGGTCACGCCCTTTGCCGGGGTGTACGCCGCGCCGATCTGGTAGTCGAACGTGGCGTTGGCCGTGGGGAGGACCACCTTCGGCGCGGCCGTGGTGGTCGCGAAGACGTTGGACAGCGTCAGGCCGGTCCCCAGGGCGGCGGCGGCGCCGACGGCCGCGGCGGCGACGGTGCTTCTGCGGCGGAGGAAGGGTACGGCGGAGTGCTTCGACACACGGACTCCTGTGCAAGGTATGTGCTGGTGCGCACAGCGTGGACCGGGAACCGTGAGGAATTCATGAGGCGGGATCCTGGTCCGGGGAACGCCCTGATGCCCGGCGGTGTCCCGTCGGCCGCTGCGTGGGCCCGAGGGTGAGCACGAAGGCCGATCCGCCGCCGGGCCGCCGCTGTACGGTGACCTCTCCCCCGTGCGCGACCGCGACCTCCCGCACCAGCGACAGCCCGATGCCCGTACCGCCGCCGGGGGAACGGAACCGGACCAGCAGACCGGGCAGGCCGTCCGGATCGACCCCGACGCCCCGGTCGGCGACCGTCACCGCCGCGCCCCGGACGCTGATGTCGACCTCGGCCCGGTCCCGCGGGTCGCCGGGAGTCCGTCCGTGGCGCAGCGCGTTGGCGATCAGATTGCGCACCGCGATCCGCACCAGCTCCGGATCGGCGGTCACCACCGACGGGTCGAGGTACGGCGTCACCGTGTGCTGGGAGGGCGGCAGTTCCCCGCAGATCTGCTCCACCAGCTGGTCCAGGCGGAGCGGGACGGGGCGGAAGGTGTGCGCCGCCTGGAGCCGGCCGCGGGTGAGGATGTTGTCGACCACGTCCGTCATGCGGTCCGTGGCCCGCCGCAGGCGCGGCAGGTGCGCGTGCAGGCCGTCCGGGTCGGCGTCCGCGATGTCCACGGAGCCGCGCATCACCGCGACCGGCGTACGCAGTTCGTGTGCCGCGTCCGCGAGGAGCCGCTCCTGGGCGTCGAGCGCTTCCCATGCCGGGCGCAGGCTCCGCCCGGACAGCACATGCCCGGTGCCGGCCGCGAGCAGGACCAGCAGCCCGGAACCGGACAGCACCGCCAGCGTCAGCCGACGGTGTTCGGCCCGTCCTTTCCCGGGGTCACCGACCACGACCACGGCGCCCGAGACCTTCTGCGTCGAGTCGTCGTAGAAAGGCAGTGCCAGCAGGTACTCCAGGCGTCCCGCACTCGTACGGCTCTGTGTGCGCACGGTGTCGTCGCGGGTCATCGCCGTGCGCGCGACCCGGGTGATCGTGTCCGCCTCGGCAGCCGGTACCTTGCCGCGCGAGGTGAACACGCGCCGCAGTGCGTCGCCGCGCGCCTGGAGCACGAGCACCTGGGAACGGCCGCTGGTCGCGTCGTCGTCGTACAGACCGTCGAGCTGGATCCCGGCGTCGGTGTAGTAGATCAGCGAGGCGGTCACGGCCGCCCGGCGGCGCATCTCCTCGTATGCGGCGGACTGCCAGGACCGTCCGTCCGTGTGGATCACCAGCCAGGACAGCGCCCCCACCCCGGCCAGGGTGATCAGCGTGTACGCCACGGTGAGCCGCCGCTGGAGACGGCCCAGGCGCCTGCGGGCCGGGGAGGGCCGCGTGTTCCGCGGCGTGCCGGCACTTCGGGCACCCTGGGTCCTCAGCAGCCGCCGCAGGACCGGACGTCGGGACGCGCGGCGCGCACGTTTCGCTGTGCGCTCCGCGTCCGGGACGTCCGTCATGACGGGGTCGCGCCGGCGGTGAGCTGGAAGCCGTGACCGCGCACGGTCTGGATGAGGGCGGGCGCGCCGAGTTTGCGGCGCAGGCCGGCGACGACCGCGTCGACGACGTTCGAGACGGGGTCGGCCATCTCGTCCCAGCAGTGGTCGATCAGGGTGGTGCGCGTGACCACCTCGTCCCGGTGCAGCAGGAGTTGGCGCAGGACCGCGTACTCCTTGGGTGTCAGGGACAGCAGCACACCGGCGCGGCGCACCTCTCGCCGGGCCTCGTCCAACTCGACGTCCTGGTGGCGCAGTTGGGCGGGCCGCCGCTCGGGCGCCCGGCGGACGAGGCTGCCGACGCGTAGCACCAGTTCCACCATGGCGAAGGGTTTCGCCAGGTAGTCGTCGGCGCCGGAACGGAAGCCGTCCACCCGGTCCGGGACCTCGTTCAGGGCCGTCAGGCAGAGAACGGGCGTGGTCCAGCCTCGGCGACGGCGCTCCTGAAGCGCGTACAGGGTGTCCCCGGACGGCACCATGCGGTCGAGCACCACACAGCTGTAGGGCGCGAGGTCGAGCATGACGTCCGCGTCCGGCCAGTCGGATACGGCATCGACGGCGTAACCGGCGTTCCGCAAGCCCGCCTGGATCACATACCGAAGGTCCTCTTCGTCCTCGACCAGGAGCACACGCATGATTCTGATTTGTCCTTGAGGCTCGGGTCAGCGCGCGGGGTGAGGTGGGTGCACGCCGGCTCCACGGGCCGGTACGTGGGGACCGGCGAGGAAGCCCATAGTAGGCAGTCCTCTCCCGAAGGCATCGCCGCGGCCCATGGGCGGCATGGGCGGCAAGAGCCCGGCGGAGTGCGCCCGTTCGGGCCGGCACGCGGTCGACCGCCGTGCCGACGGACGGCCGGCGGTCGTCAGGGTGTCTTCGGGTGCGGCGTCCGCGTCGGCCTGCTGTGCGCTTGGTCGGTGTGTTCGGTCGGTTCCGTGGCTCGGGTGGGTGAGAGGGCGGCGAGGAGTCGCAGTTTCTCGTCGCTGTCGCTGTCCTTGTCGGGGTAGTAGACGACGAGGATGACGTCGTCGATGGGGAGTTTGTCGCGGTGGAGGCGTAGGTCACCGACGACGGGGTGGTGGACGGTGGTGGTGCCACCGTCGAGGGCGCGGACGTCGTGCCGGGCCCACAGGGTCCTGAAGTGCTGGCTGGACAGGGCGAGTTCACCGACCAGTTCGACGAATCTGGGGTTGTCGGTGTCGTCCCCGATGGTGGTGCGCAGTGCGGCGACGAAGCCGGCGGCGGCTTTCGCCCAGTCCTGGTGGAAGGCTTTCTCCTCGGGATCGAGGAAGAGGGAGCGCAGCCGGTTCTGGCCGGGCCGCAGACGCGGGGAGAAGGCGACGGCCAGGGAGTTGGCGGCCAGGACGTCGAAGGCGCGGCCTTCGACGAACGCGGGCATCGGCAGGTGGGCGAGGAGGTGGTGCACTCTCGCCGGTACGTGCTCGGGTCGCTTGCGGCGCGGCGCCCTGGGGCGGGCTGCCGTGAGGCCGAGCAGATACGTCCGCTCGACGTCGTCGAGACACAGGACGCGTGCGAGTGCTTCGAGGACCTGCTGCGAGGGATTGTTGTCGCGGCCCCGCTCCAGGCGCAGATAGTAGTCGGGGCTGATGCCGGCCAGCAGGGCGACTTCCTCGCGGCGCAGCCCGGGGACGCGCCGGTTGCCGCCGGGCGGAAGCCCCGCCCGCTCCGGCGAGACCAGCTCACGTCGGGCGCGGAGATAGCTGCCGAGTCGGTTGTCGGATCCCTCGTCCTTCATACGTCCACCGTAAGGCGGTGCGCGCGTCGCAGAGGGGGCCCTGGCAGGACCAGGGAGCAGGGGGGTACTGCCACGGTCGGTGGACACCGCCGAGACTCGCGGTATCGCTGTTCGACGAGGACAGGGATCACCGCTGAACGGTGCCGCCGGCCTGACCGCCGTCGGTGCCCCGAACCGCAAGGAGCGACCTCGTGGACCTCTCCCACCGCACCGTACTCATCGTCGGCGGCACAACCGGCATCGGCCGGGAACTGGCCCGGCGCTTCGCCGCGGCGGGCAGCACCGTGGCCGTGGGCGGTCGCAGCGCGGACACCCGCGCCGAACTCGCCGACGAGGGCATCGCCGCATTCCGCGTCGACGTCACCGATGGTGACTCCGTCGCCCGTGCCCGCGACGCCGTACTCGCCCAGTACCCCGAGCTGGACACCGTCGTGACCATGTCGGGCGTCATGCTCCTGGAGGACCTGCGCGACCCGGCCCACTTCGAGGCGGCGCGGACGACCCTCGACACCAACGTGGTCGGCACCATCCGGGTCATCGACGCCTTCACCCCGCACCTGGTCGCACGCGGCTCCGGCACCTTCGTGACCGTCACCTCCGGCATCGCCTTCCTGCCGTTCCCGCCCATGCCCACGTATGCCGCCTCGAAGGCCGCCGTGCACGCCTACTCCGAGGCGCTGCGCGCGCAACTCGACGGCACCGGCGTCGAGGTGGTCGAGCTCGTCCCCCCGGCCGTCGCCACGGCGGGACAGGAGAAGGCGAACCCCAACGCGCTGCCGCTCGACGACTTCGCCGCCGAGGTCATGCGGTTGCTCGCACTGGAACCCACGCCGAACGAGATCCTGGTCGAGCGCGTTCTCATGCACCGCTGGGCCGAGCGCGACGGCACCTACGCCGACCTCGTCGCACAGCGGTCGAAGGCGCTGGCCATGCTCCCCGCCCGCCAGGGCTGACACCCCCGGCTGGAACAGCAACTGCCCATACTGCTCGGGGCGGTGGCTAGGAGGCCTTGCTCAGGGCGGGATCCGACTGGGCGGGATCGAAGCGCCAGATGAGGGCGAGTTCGGAGAGCGGTACGCCGAGTACCTCGCTGAGCCGGACGATCGTGCCGAACGCGGGCGTCGGCAGCCGACCGGTCTCGATCTTGCGGAGGGTCTCCGGCGAGATCTCTGCCGCCAGGGCCACCTCGACGGGGCTGCGTCCGGCCCGGGCGGAGCGCAACGCAACTCCGAGACGTCGGCCCGCCTCGATCTGTTCTGGGGCGAGTGGGTGGCGAACCATGCGCTCATGCTAGGGCGGCCGATCTCTGGCGGCAACCGCCTCCCCCACGCCTGGTATAAATATACCTGTCAGGGCTCCGGAGAATCGAGAACCGCAGTGATCGAGCACAAATCCCCCAGAGACATCGAGCGTATGCACGTCACGGGAGCATTCGTCGGCCAGGTGCTGGCCGAGCTCGCTGACCTCGCGGCCGTGGGTGTCAACCTGCTCGACCTGGAGCAGCACGCTCGCCGCCGGATCAAGGAGCGCGGCGCGGAGTCCTGCTACTGGGACTACGAACCCTCGTTCGGCAAGGGGCCGTTCCGGAACGTGGTGTGCCTGTCGGTCAACGACGCCGTGCTGCACGGGTTGCCGCACAGCTACAGGCTGCGCGACGGGGACCTGCTGTCCATGGACATGGCGGTGGCCATCGACGGCTGGGCCGCTGACTCGGCCCACTCCGTGGTCGTCGGCACCCCGGCCGAGGAGGACCTGCGGCTGATCGAGGCCACCGAGGTCGCCCTGGAAGCCGCGATCAAGGTCGCCCAGCCGGGCAACAGGCTCGGGGACATCTCGGCGGCCATCGGCGCGGTCGCCGCCGAGTACGGCTATCCGGTCAACCTGGAGTTCGGCGGCCACGGTATCGGCCGCACGATGCACGAGGACCTCCACATCCCCAACGACGGTCGCCCAGGCCGGGGTTGGAAGCTGCGTCCCGGCCTGACGATCGCGATCGAGCCTTGGTTCGCGGCCGGCACCGACAAGATCGTCTTTGACCCGGACGGCTGGACGATCCGCTCGGCCGACGGCTCGCGCACCGCTCACTCCGAGCACACGGTCGCCATCACCGAGACCGGCCCGCTCGTACTCACCCGGCGCCCGTAGAACAGTGCGGGGCAGGAAGTCGGGCGGGCGTCGTCGGGAACCGGACGCCGTCCTGCCGTCACCCTTCGCCCGTCAGTCCCCCACCCGTACCAGCCCGCTCTCGTAGGCGAAGATCACCGCGTGGATACGGTCACGGAGGCCGAGCTTGGTCAGGATGCGGCCCAGGTGGGTCTTGACGGTCGTCTCCCCGACGAAGAGGCGGGCCGCGATCTCGCCGTTGGCCAGGCCCCGGGCGACCAGGGCGAGGACCTCTCGTTCCCGCTCGGTGAGTGTGGCGAGGCGGCTGCGCTGGGCCGGTGTTGAGGCGGCGGCGGACGCGTGCAGAACGAAACGTTCGACCAGGCGTCGGGTGAGCGAGGGCGCCACCATGACGTCGCCCCGCAGCACCGCCCGTACGGTCACCAGGATCTCCTCCGCCGGGGCGTCCTTGACGAGGAAGCCGTTGGCGCCGGCACGCAGGGCCGCGTAGGCGTACTCGTCCAGGTCGAAAGTGGTGACGACGAGGATCCGGGGCCCGTGGGGCTGTGCGCAGAGCTGCTCGGTCGCGCCGAGTCCGTCCAGACCGGGCATGCGTACGTCCATCAGGACCAGGTCCGGCTTCAGGGCGGCGGCGCCGGCGATCGCCGCGTCGCCGTCGGCGGCCTCGCCCACCACGGTGAGGTCGGGCTGGCTGTCGACGACCATGCGCAGCCCCATCCGGATCAGCTCTTGGTCGTCGCAGATCAGTATCCGGAGCGGCGACGGGGACGGGCCGGGGACCAGCGACGGGGTGGGGCTCGGGCCGGTCATGGGGCCGCCGTGACGGGCTCGGCCACGCGCAGGGTGGCGGCCACCCGGTAACCGCCCTCCCACGTGGGCCCGGCGTCGACGCTCCCGCCGTACAGCGCGGTGCGTTCGCGCATGCCGGAGAGCCCGCGACCGGAGGAGGGCAACGGAACGGGACGTTCCTCGACGGCTCCGGCTCCGGCTGAGTTGTCCACCTGAACACGGACGAGCCGCCCGGGCCCCCGCGCACCGATGTCGACCCGGACGCGGATCGTGGCGTCCGGCGGCGCGTGCTTGACGACGTTGGTGAGCGCCTCCTGCACGATGCGGTACGTCTGCGCGGTGAGGTCCGCGGGAAGGCCACCCTGCTCGCCGTGGAGGTCGAGCCGGGCGCGGGGGCCGCCGGTGTTGAAGCGGTCGATCAACCGGCCCAGGTCGGCCGCGAGGGACGGTGGGAGCGCGCCGGGGGCGGGGCCGCTGTCGTTGGCCGGACCTCTGTCCGCTGGCGCGTCGGTCCCGGGCGTACGCAACACCGCCAGCAGGCGCCGGAGTTCACCGAGTGCCTCGCGGCCGGTCGCGCCGATGACGTCGAGGGCGCGGTCGACGGCGTCGGGGTCGACATGGCGCATCATCCTGCCGCCCTCGGCGTTGACCACCATCACGCTCACGCTGTGCGCGAGGACGTCGTGGATCTCGCGGGCGATACGCGCCCGTTCCTCGGCCACGGCGACCCGGGCCAGGGCCAGGCGCTCCGATGCGACGAGAGCGGCCCGCCGCTCCCGCTCGGCGCGGTAGGCACGCCTGGCCCGGACGTACTCGCCGAACACCCAGGCGCCGGCCAGCAGCAGCGCCACGGCGAGGGGGGTGAGCCAGCCACCGCGGGCGCCCGGACCCGCGTACTCCCGCTGCCACGCGGGGATCCACAGCGCTACGCAGCCGGCGGCAGCGACCACCGTCAGGGCGGCGGCGCGGCGCAGTCCGCGCACGGTGAGGGTGGCCAGGACCGCGGCCAGGGCGACGGCGCCGCGCCCCGGTTCCAGGCCCCACACGTGTCCGAGGTACTGCGCCCAGAAGGCCGCCGTCACCACTGCCGCGACGAGGACCGGCCGGCGACGGCGCCACAGCAGGGGCAGCACCATGGCGACGTACACGCCCGCCTGTACCCACACCGGGCGCCAGCCCGGCTCGGAACGGATCCCCGGCGGTACGGCCACCAGCACGACCAGCAGGAGGTCCGTCAGCCGCGGGTGGCCGCGCCGCAGGCGGGGAAAGGTCTCCATCAGGTGATGCACCCGCCCACGCTATGGCCGCGGCAGGCTGCGCCGCGTCATCCTGCGGGGCGTCCCGGGGTCCTCCCGCGGTCGTACGCCCACCGGCCGGGCATACGACGTGCGGCCACCCGGCGCGCTTCCAGCATGGCCCGCATGTCGATCACCACCGAGTTTCTCCGACGGCCCCTCATGACCGGTGCCGTGGCGCCCAGTTCACGTCGGCTGGCCCGCGCGATGACCGAGGGCATCGGTCTGGAGCGGGCCCGGCTCGTTGTCGAACTGGGTCCGGGAACAGGGGTGTTCACGGACGCCATCCTCGCCCGGCTGCCGTCCGACGCCCGGCTCGTCGCGGTCGAGCTCAATCCGGTGCTCGCGGCACGGCTGGCGGCCGCCCGGGATGACGCACGGCTGACCGTGGTGCGGGGTTCGGCCGCCGAACTGGCCCCCACGGTGAGCGGACCGGTCGACGCGGTGGTCTCCGGGCTGCCGTGGACGGTCATGTCGCGGGAACGGCGCGGCCGCATCCTGGACGCCGTGACCGAAGTCCTCGCCCCTGACGGACGGTTCACCACCTTCGCCTACCTGCACGCGGCCCGGACACCGCCCGCCCGTCACTTCGCCGCCGAACTGGCGTGCCGCTTCGCCCGGTTGGAGCGGTCGCCCGTGATATGGCCCAACCTCCCGCCGGCCTTCGTGCACCGGGCCACCTGGACGCCGTGACGCGCGCAGCCCCTGCCTTCGTACGCGCAGCGGCAGCGAACGGGCTTACCAGGAAGGCGGGTTGGCGTGGGCGCCGCCCGCCGAGGCGCGTTCACCTCGACCCGTTCAAGCCCTGGACCGCCAGTCCGGGCATCGATGTCAGTGGCGTTTGTTACGACTGGGTCGCGGGCGTTCAGTGGGGGCGCCCGGACCAAGGAGGACATGTGTCTGTGCTCAGGCGCGCAGGTCTGCTGCGTTCACTGTGAGCCGCGTCGCTGAGTCTCGCGGTGGCGGCCGGTCTCGGTACCGGACTGGCCGGCCCGGCCGCGGCGGCCACCGGGGCGCCGGTGGCCGTGACCAAGTACAGCTACACCAGCCAGGCCGGTGGCTACGTCGGCCAGGGTGCGGTCGCCGCGTTCACGCCGTCCGCGGCCACCGTCAGTGTCGGCGGCGACACGGGATACGTACGGTTCAGAGTGACGACGGCCGACGAGTGGTGAGACGTCGACCTGGCCGCTCCGCGCGGTGAGCAACTCCACCCCGGCGTCTACCGCGACGCCGAGCGCGCCGCGTTGCGGACCGGGCGCTCACCCGGTCTCGACGTCTCCGGGGACGGACGCGGCTGCAACGAGGTCTACGGGCAGTTCTCGGTCAACCAGATCGAAGCCGCCGCGTCGGGAGCGATCACCGTCCTGGACGCCACGTACACCCAGCGCTGCGAGAACGCCGCCGCGCCCACGCTGAAGGGCGTCGTCAGATACCGGGCCCACCCTCTCTCGTACGCCTACACCAGTGATCCCGGCGACTGCGTAGGCCAGGGCGCCGCCCGGACGCACCACGGCGCCACCAGCACGTTCTCGCTCCGCCCGTACGGTGACGGCGTCCAGTACGAGGTCTCCGGCAAGCGGGAGGACGGGACGGCGCTGCTGACCCCGCCCGACGGCGAACAGTTCGTGGCCGGACACACCTACCGGGCGCAGCGCGGTCACGCCGTCTCAGTCGCCGGCCTGGACGTCTCCGGCGACGGACGCGGCTGCGACACCGTCTCCGGAGAACTCAAGGTGACCAAGCTGGCGCGCGGTGACGACGGCGCGACAAGGGCGTTCGCCGCCACCTTCGTGCAGCACTGCGAGGGCGGCGGACCCGCTCTGCGCGGCACGATCCACTACGACGCCTGACACACGGTCGGCGCCGCCGGGGCAGGAGCCGTCCACCACTGCCTCCGGGCGCCGACCGGTGAACCGGCGGCGCCTGTCGGTGACTTGACGTCAGGAGCGGGTCGGCCCGGTGTCGCCGACGTGCGGGTGGCGGACGCTGACGCAGTCCGGGTTGGGTACGGCCACGGAGGTGCCGGTGTCCGTGAGCCGGCCGGAACCCGGGTGCACGCGGAAGAGGTTGACGCTGCCGCTCGCCTCGTTCGCGACGAACAGCCAGCGCCCGCTGGAGTGCAGGGTCATGCTCCACGGTGTGACACCCCCGCAGGGCAGGCGCTGGACCTCGGTGAGCAGGCCGGTCCCCCGGGCGACCGCGAAGACCACCAGGGCGTTGTCGCCGCGGTTGGAGACGTAGACGTACCGGCCGTCTCGGCTGACGGCCAGTTCGGCGGCGCTCGTCGCCCCGGCGTGGTCCGGTGCGTTCGTCGTCAAGAGCTGACGCTGTGTCAGTACCCCCTGGTGCGTGTCCCAGTTGAGGACCCGGAGGTCCGCGGTGAGCTCGCTGAGCAGGTGGACCGTCCGCCCGTCCGGGTGGAAGACCAGCCGCCGCGGGCCCGACCCCGGTGCCGTGGCGAAGGAGCCGGGACCGGTCGAGCCGGCCGACAGCCGGTGCGTGGCCCGGTCGTAGTCGTAGACGAACACCCGGTCCGCGCCGAAGTCCGCGACCAGGGCGAACCGGCGGCTCGGGTCGATGACCACGTGGTGCGGATGCGGGGCCGCCTGTCGTGGGCTGGGGCCGGAGCCGGTGTCCCGCACGCTGGAGGCCACCGCGCCGAGCCCGCCGTCCGCGGTGAGCGAGACGGTCGCCGCCGAGCCCGCCGCGAAGTCGGCGACCAGCAGTGCCTCGCCGTCCCCGGTGGGCCCGATGTACGACAGCCCGCCGCTGCCGGTCGGTACGGGCTCCGTCCCGATCTCACCGGTCCGCCGCAGGGCGCCAGTGCTGTCGTCGATGCCGAAGGAACGGATGAGACCGCCCTGTTCGGCTCCGGCGACGTAGAGGACCGGCCGGGAGGGGTGGACCGCGACCCAGCTGGAGCTGACCTCCGCCACGGACCCGAGCGGGGTCATGGCGCCGCGGACGGGGTCGAAGCGCACCGCGTGCACCTGGTTCCGGCCCCAGGTGCCGATGTAGAGCAGGTCGTCGGTGCGGCCGGCTCGCGCCGCCGCGGCCGGGGTCGCCGACAGCAGCGGTGCGGCCGTCGCCGCCGAGACGGCGGTGAGGGCGGTGAGCACGGCCCTGCGGGAGGGCCGCCGCGGTGAGCGGTCACCGCGGTCGGCGGACGGTGGTGGAGGCGGGGCTTCCTTCATCGAGGTGGTCCCTTTCTTGGTGCGCGGGCCGGGAGTTCAGCTCTTGGGTTGCGCCCGGCGGCGGCCCGCGAGGCCGAGGCGCCTGAGGGCGTATCCGTCGAGGGCGCTCAGCACCGCGTTGAGGGCGAGGGTGATTGCGACCAGGACGATCAGGCCGGCGAACTCGGCGGCCGCGTCGAGGTTCTGCGCGGCGGTGAACAGCTCGTGCCCGACCCCCTCGGAGGAGGCGATGAACTCGCCGCCGATGACACCGAGGATGGCCAGCGGGCCGCCCGTCTTCAGCGCGGCGAAGAACGGCGCGGCGAGGGTCGGCAGGGTCACGTAGCCGAGGACGTGGTGCCTGCGCCCGCCCATCACCTGGACCACCTCCACGAGTTCGCGCTCGCGCAGCCTGAGACCGAGATAGATGTTGTAGAAGACGACGAAGGCGACACCGGTCATGGCGATGGTGATCTTCGACCAGGGGCCGATGCCGAAGAACAGCAGGAACAGCGGGGCGAGCGCGATCTTCGGTATGCCGTTGACGGCCGCGACGAGCGGTTCGAGCACCCTTCCCAGGAGCGGGAAGGAGCCCAGCACCAGGCCCATCACCGTGCCGGCGGCGACACCGAGGCCGAAGCCGGCCAGCACCTCGACGGTGGTGACCCTGATGTCGTTCCAGCCGCTCGCCGAGCCGAGCATGTGAGTCAGCGCGTCGTACACGTCCAGGGGCTTGCTGACCGCGTACTCGGGCACGACGGAACCGCTCATCACCTGCCACAGCACGAGGGCGACGACGATCACCAGGAGCCGCAGCACGATGACGGAACCGGTGCTCCGCAGACGGGCGCCCGCCCTCTTCGCGGCCGGTGCCGCGGTGTCGGTGTCGGGCCCGGTCACGGCCTTGTCGGTGAGGGTTGCCATGGTCTGCTCCCTTCCATTGGTCTCCGGCCGTGTCACGGCAGGTAGATGTTGGTCCAGTCGTCGGAGGAGATGGACGCGTCGGGCACCGCGCCGATCCCGTCCCTGACGAAGGTGAGGGTCTTCTTCCAGCCGGCGGCGTCCTGCTTCGCGCTGGTGGGCCACTTCACCTGGTCGACCGAGGCGGTCAGTACGTCGTCGGGGGTGCCCGGCAGGGTCTTGCGCGCCGCGGCCAGCACCTTCCCGTCGCTGGACTTGTGCGCGCCGAGGTAGGCCGTCGCCTGCTGGACGGCGGTGGCGAACCCCTTCACGAGGGCCGTG
This sequence comes from Streptomyces sp. NPDC005423, assembly GCF_040606415.1. Lineage (NCBI taxonomy): Bacteria > Bacillati > Actinomycetota > Actinomycetes > Kitasatosporales > Streptomycetaceae > Streptomyces > Streptomyces sp. NPDC005423. The sequence continues at coordinate 73,571 of NZ_JBEXET010000022.1, forward strand.
TCGGACTTCGCGTAGCTCTTCTTCGCCACGACGACCTGGCCGTACCCGGCCTGTGCGTAGGCCCACTGGGGCGCCTTGGCGGAGTCGGCCACCACGACGCCGTCGCCCTGGTGCTGCACCTGGAGCGGGATCGGCTCGGAGGTGATGAACCAGTCGACCTCGCCCTTGGTGAGGGCGGCCTTGTCGGCGGCCGGGCTGGGCAGGGAGACCCACTTCACCTTGCCCGGGTCGACGCCGTGGGCCTTGAGGAAGATGCCCGCCTCGGCCTTGGTGTTGGCGGAGCTGGCACCGGCCGTCGAACTCGCCAGGGCCTTGGCCACCTGGTCCGCCGGGGTGTCGGCGGTGAGGTGGTGCTTCTTGGCGAACTCGTCGCTGACGACCACGCCGAGCGGGTTGCCCCCGCCGTTCGTGGCGATCGAGATCTCCGGGAGTTTCTTGGAGAGCGCGGACAGGAAACCGGTCGGGCTGGAGTTGAGGAACTGCACCGAGCCCGACTCCAGGGCGGCGGTGCCCGTGGAGGCGGTCAGCGTCACGTACTTGATCTTGATGTTCTGTTTGTCGAAGTATCCGTTCGCGTCCGCCAGCCGGATGGACAGGTCGAAGACGTTGCCGCTGATACCCACCGAGACGGTGGTCTTGCCGTCCGCGCCGACCGAGGACGAGTTGCCGCCGCACGCGGTCAGCAGGACGGCGCCGAGGGTCACGGCGATGGCGGGGGCGAGGCAGCGAGCGGTCGTACGGCGTCTCATGGGAACTCCTTTGTTCACCTGTTCACCAGGCCTGTTGGGCGCGGAAGAAGCGGAGCCAGAAATCGGTGCGGACCGGGTCCGCGACGGGGACGGGCCGGAACCGCGCGCCGATCTCCATGACGGAGCCGGCGTCGGGGGCGAATGCGGGCCAGTGGGGCAGACCTTGGCCGTTGGGGTCACCGGTGGCGGCGAAGTTGGTCCAGTAGGAGGAGAGGGTCCGGGCGACCTCGTGGTCCTGTTCGGTCCAGGTCGCGGTGGTGCCCCGGGGGTTGCCGAAGACGTAGTCGATCTCGGAGCCGTGGGAGGCCTGTCGGGGGCCGCCGCCGGGCGCCTGGGTGCGGTGGGTCCAGAAGTAGGTGTGCAGGGAGCGGGTGGTGTGGCGGGTCCAGTCCGTGCCCCAAAGGTGGGTCGACAGACGGGAGTTGTCGCGTGCGGCCCGGCTGCCCGCCGCCACGGCCTCGTCGTCCGTCGCGGCCGGGTACAGCCGCAGGAACTCCTCGGCCAGCGTGCCGAACCTGTGCCGGGCGGCCTCGGTGTACCGGGCCAGCGTCAACTGGACCGGTGGTGCTCCGGGGCGGGCCGGCCGGCGGTCGGCGCGCAGGGCGTCGACCATCGTCTCGGGGACGGCGCCGCCCTCGTCGAGGTTGTTCCCCGCGAGGTAGTCGACGTCGTTCTGACTGCCCTGGCCGTACGTCTCGGCGTAGCCGGCGGGGATCACCCAGCCGTCGACGACGGGACGGAAGAGCGGGGGCTTCGCCGGGCCGCCGGTCTCCACCGCTGTGTCCACGGGGTGGTTCCCGTCGACGAGCTTCCGCCAGTGCAGGCTCCGCAGCTCCCGCACGGTCCGCGCGCCGTGCGCCCGTGTGTAGCGCTCCCCGGCCTCCACGGCGTCGGCGGGAAGGCGGTAGGAAGTCGCGAGGTAGCGGAGTTCGGGGTCCCTGGCGTACCGGGCGTGGGACTGCGCCACGGCCCGGTGGAAGAGCCCCTTGGCGAGCGGGGACATGGCCAGGAAGTTGACCATGCCCGCCCCCGCGGACTGGCCCGCCACGGTGACGCTGCCGGGGTCGCCGCCGAAGCGCGCGATGTTGTCGCGGACCCAGCGCAGTGCCGCGACACAGTCGAGCACCCCGTAGTTGCCCGAGGAACCGTGTCCCGACTCCTCGCTCAGCTCGGTCGTGGCGAGGAAACCGAAGGCGCCCAGGCGGTAGTTGAAGGTGACGACGACGAGGCCCTGCCGGCTCAGGTTCTCACCGTCGTAACGGGGGTGTGCCCCCGTGCCCTCCCTGAAGCCGCCGCCGTAGATCCACACGAGGACCGGGCGCGGTTCCGCTCGGGACGGTGCGCCCGTCCAGATGTTGAGGTTCAGGCAGTCCTCGCTCATGGGGACGTCGACGCCGGTGGCGGCCGCGGCGGCCGGCGGCTGCGGGCACATGGGCCCGAACCGGTCGGCACGGCGGACACCCTCCCAGCGCGGCGGCGGCTGGGGCGGCTGCCAGCGCAGGTCACCGACCGGCGGTGCGGCGTAGGGGATGCCCCGGAAGACGATGACGGAGCGGTCCCGGCACGGCACCCCCTCGACGGAGCCCGCCTCGGTGTCCACGAGATGACGCATGACGTCCTTCCCGCCCCGGCCGGTCGTCAAGTGACGGGCGGCGCCAGGGACTTGTCGAGCAGCAGCGCCCTGCGGGCGGAGCCGACGTGATGACGCATCGCCGCGAGGGCCGCGTCGGGGTTGCGCGTGAGGATGGCGAGGAAGATGGCCTGGTGCTCCTCCATCGACCCGGTTCGCGGGTGCTGGGCGGAGAGGTTGCGGTACTGCCGCATCACCAGCGGGTAGAGCAGCGTGTCGTAGGCGCGGGCGAGGGTCGCCTGGTGTGCGGCGTACTTGACCTGTTGGTGGAAGGTCCGGTTGCCACGCGAGTAGGCGTCCTGGTCGCCGCGTCCCTTCGCCTCCTCCATGTCCTGGAGGGTGCGGCGCATGTCCTCGATCTCCTCGGCGGTGGCCCGCTCCGCCGCCTTGCCGGCGAGCGCCGACTCCAGCGTCTCGCGGGCCTCCAGGATGTCCGCCGCCTCCTCCACGGAGAAGCTGCGGGTGCGCACCCCGCGATTGACCTCGCTGGTGACGTACCCCTCCTGCGCCAACCGCACCAGCGCGGAGCGCATGGTGCTGCGCGACACGTTGAACATGCGGGTCAGGTCCGCCTCGGTCAGCCGTGCGCCGGGCGGGATGCTCCCCGACAGCAGGAGGGTTCGCAGTCCCTCGTACGCCTGGCTCTGCCGGGTACCGGACGTTCTCGCCTCGGATGCGGCACCCTCGCCGTCGTAGTCCACCTTGACCGCCTTTTCGTTCCTTGGGATTGAGAGCCGAGGCGGGAACCCTAACCGAGTGCATGGCAGGTCAGCCCCTATCCGGCCAGGGAGGGGTAGAGCCGCCGCGCGGTCCCCGCGAAGATCTCCTCCCGGGCGGTGGCGGGCAGGGGGGCCAGCACCGTGCGGGCCAGGCCGACCAGTTCGGTCAGCGACTGTTCGGCCGCCGGCAGGTTCGATCCCCAGGCGATACGTCCGGCGCCGAACGCGTCGACCACCGGGCTGAGGAACTCGATCGCCTCCTCCCCCGCCGCGTGCAGCGGTTCGAGATTGCGGTGGGTGAGCTTCAGGTACAGGTTGGGGTGGTCGGCGAGTTCGGCGACCTCCTTGCCGGCCTGTGACGGGGAGCCGGCGACGTCGGGGTAGCCGATGTGGTCGAGGAGGACCCGGACACCGGGGAACCGTTCCAGCACCTCGGCGAGCTGCCGGGTGGCCGGGCCCAGCCGCATCTGGAGGCAGACGGTGACGTCCAGTTCGGTCGCGGCGCTCCAGAACGCGTACGACTCCGGTGCGGCGAACCACTCGCCCTGGGTGGGTACGGTGCTGCCGCTGGTGAACAGCCGCACGCCGGCCAGGCCCTGCTCCGTGACGGCCGTGGCGAGGCGGGCCGGGGCGTCGGGGGCGAGGGGGTCGAAGGTGCCGACCGCGATGAACCGGTCCGGGTGGGCGGCGCGGCTGTCGAGGACGTAGGAGTTGTTGTAGCCGTAGGCGGTGGTGGCCTGGACGAGGACGGACCGCTGGACGCCCGCCTCGTCCATGTGCCCGGCCATGCCCTCGGCGGTGACGGGCCGGGAGGTGGCCCAGGCGGACGCCTTGCCGCCGATGGGTGACCAGGGGTACCGGCCCTGGTCCTCGGCTATGACGTGGCAGTGCGTGTCGATGATGTCGGTGACGTGAGTGCTGTCGGTGGTGTCGGTGCTGTTCATGGGCGTCTCGCTCCTGTCAGGCGTCGGGGTAGTCGCCGTCGGCGAACAGCGTGTGCGGGTCGTCGGGGAAGTCGGCGTCCAGCAGGCCCTGGTCGCGCGAGTAGCGCACGAGGGCGGCGAGGCTGGGTTCGTTGGCGGCGACGCCGTAGGGCACCGGGTCGCCGCCGATCTGGGCGCCCTGGCGGGCGAACCGGGGCAGTTGGGTCCAGTCGGGGTCCGCCGCCACCCGCCGTTGCTTGGCCTCGGTGAGTGCCGCGTACAGCGCGGTGGGCAGGGAGGGGTCGCGGTCGACGAGGTCGGCGCGCAGCGCGATCAGGGAGTGCAGCGGGTAGACGCCGGTGCGCAGGTAGTGATCGCGGGCGAGGAGGTCCGCCTCGGGGAACAGCGGGTAGGGGGTGTCGCCGTCGGTCGTCCCCGGCTCGGGTGCGGCGCTCCAGCCGGTGCGCGGGGCGCCCGCCCGGCCGGTGCCGGCGTTGCCGGTGAACGCCGCGTCGATCTCGCCGGCGCGCAGCAGTTCGCCGAGCGAGCGGCCGTCGGTGACGCGTTCCACGTTGGAGGGGACGCGGCCCTCGACGTGGTCGTCGTCGTCCACCACCCAGGTGATCTTGTCGATGTCGACGCCGTACTCCTCGGTGAGGACGCCGCGTGCCCAGACGCCGGTGCTGACGGAGTAGGCGCGCACGCCCACCCGCCGGCCTTCGAGGTCGCGCGGCACCTGGATGCCGGACCGGGCGCCGCACTGGATGTCGCCGTGGTGGAAGCGGCGGTTGAGGAACACCGGGACCGCGGTGAGGGGGACACCGGCCTGGCGGGCCATCAGGTAGGAGACGGGGGCCAGTTCGCACACGTCGAACTCCAGGTCGCGGATCATGCGGCGGTAGGCGCCGATGACCGGCCTGACCTCCACCTCCTCGACCGTGTACGTGGCCGCGTCGGTCACGGGGGCGGGGATGTCACGTGCGTGCGCGTAGTCTCCGAGAACCAGGGAGAGCTTCTGCGTCTGCTGCATTTCCTGCGTTTCCTGCCTTTTCTCTCATGCGGTGGGGGGAGCGGGCGCTGCGGCGCGTTCCGGCGCGGGGGTCAGCCGCCGAGGCGGGACGCCGGGACACCCAGTGCGGCGCAGGTGCGGTCGACGATCTCGTCGAACTCCACGGCCCGCGGGATGACTTCCTGCTCCAGGGCGTAGGCGGCGGCCCTGGTGAACGGGGCGCGCAGGGCCGCGAAGCCGACCGGGTCGACCGCGGCGGTCGGCGCCGCTGCCGCCGCCGTACGCATCGCGTCGAACGCGGCGAGGAGGGCCGGCGCGTGCTCGCGGGCGGCTGTCTCGGTCATGCCGACGACGTGGTTGACGGGGGTGAATCCGGTGCTCGCCGCCCACTGGGCGGCCACCGCGCGGGCGTCGTCGATGGCGGTACGGATACGGTCGTCCGCCGGCAGCTCGTTGCCCATGATGCCGAAGTCGACGCGTCCTTGCAGGAAGTCGGCTGGCAGCTTGGCGCCCTGGGGGGCCCGCGTGACCCAGGACGGGTCGTCGTAGCCGTCGACGTGGGCGCCTTCGTAGGTCCGCCAGTCGATCGTGCGCAGGTCGACGCCGTACTGCTCGGTGAGGAAGCCGCGCACCCATACGCCGGTGGTCTGGCTCCAGGCGCGGACTCCGACGGTGTGGCCCTCGACGTCGTGGACCGTGAGCCGGCCCAGGGTGACCAGCGTCTGGTGCTGGTCGCGGCCGAGGGCGGTGACCGGCAGCAGCAGTACCTTCCGGCCCTGGGCGACCGCCTGGAGCAGGGTGACGATGGCGAGTTCGCACAGATCGGCGCCGGCGCCGTCGAGGAAACCGCGTGAGGCCTTGTGGACCGGCCGGATGTCCAGCCGCTCGAACGGCGTCCCGGTCTCCTTGACGGCCGTCTCGGCCGCTGCGGCCAGGTCGTCGCGGCCCAGAACCACCTTCATGACTGACTCCTCAGGAGATGGAAACGTTCGTGATGCCGGCGCAGCAGGTCGGCGCCGTAGTCGCCCCCGTTGGGGGTGCGCACGATGGTGTGGATGTGCCGGCGGGTCGGATGGTCGTTGGCGTACATCACGCCGGCCATGTGCTCGAACTCGACGAGGATCACCGGGCTGTGCAGGCGGTAGTAGAAGACGCCGTCCGGGTCGCCGGCCCACCCGAACCAGGTGTCGCCCTCGTGGGCCAGCACTTCGTCCAGCCGGACCTTGGCGTGGCCGGGGGCGGCCCGGTCCGTGTAGAGGGCGATCAGCTCCCGGGCCGCCCGCCGCTGGTCGGCGGTGAGCGCGCCGAGCGGGATGCCCGCGTAGTTCAGCTCGAAGTTGTCGCGGAACGCGCCGACGAACAGTTCCTCCGGCAGGTCGGCGGCGATCGTCGCCCGCTGCCGCTGCGGTGCCGACAGGCCGGCGAACAGCGCGGCTCCGGCCGCCTCTTCGGCACGGAACGCGGTCGTCCCGGCGTACCTGCCGCCGTGGGCGGTCGCGGGTTCGGCGCCCAGGAACGTCGGTGTGAGCACCAACTGGTCGCCTACGAGTGCGCAGTTGACGTTCACGTGGTGGCCGTCGAGCTGCCAGCCGAACGGGCCGTCGCCGAGCGGGTCGCCGTAGACGCTGAACCAGTACAGCCACTCGTTGAGCTTGTCGGTCTCGCCGCGGATCTCGCCGATGGTGAGGTTGAGGTGCATCAGGTCGAGGACCTGGCGGTATCCGGCCTCGCTGAGGCATGCGCGGAGGATGTCCAGGGCGAACTGCCTTTTGGCGTCGTCCAGTTCCTCCAGGCAGAGGCCATGGCGCAGGAAGTAGCGGGCGCCGTTGTTCCAGTGGCGCCAGGTCACGTCGCGCATCGGGAAACGCGCGTCGTGCAGTTCGTTGGGGGTGAGTGCGCGCAGGTAGGTGGCCGTCGCCTCGCGGATCCCGGTGGTGTCGACGCCTGTCGCGGTCAGCGGGTAGAGGTCCGGCACCGGTCCGTCGGACGTGACCACGCCGCGCAGCGGCTCGTCGGCCGCGTCACGGCGCCAGTCGACCTTGGCCTGAAGTTGCGGCGTCCACAGTTCCGGTTCGCGGGTGGGGGCCGAGGGCCGTACCCGCAGCTCCGAGTCGTCCTTGCCTTCCATCGCCTCTCCTCCTTTCTGGTGGTGGGTGGGTGGACCGCTCAGCCGCCGAGGAACGCCGTGTCCTGGTGGATGCGGGCCAGGTCGACGGGGGTGCGGACCAGTCCCTGCTCCAGGGCGTAACGGGCCGCGATCTCCAGGCAGCGGTCGAGCGGGTCGCTCCAGCCGGCGGTCACCGCCCGGCCCGCCGGGGTGGCGAGGTCCCGCTCGTCCGCGGTCTCGTCGATGCTCCGGGCGAGCGCCCGGTACAGGGCGGTGACCGCGTCGGGCCGGGTGCGCAGGACGTCGTCGCGGACGACCAGCAGGTGGTTGGCCGGTACGGTCCCGTGCCGCTCCATCCACGCCTCGGCCGCTGCCTCGGCGTCCTTGATCACCGGCACCAGGGGGACGCCCTGGACGCCGATGGCCCGCGGGCCGAGCACCGCCGCGTCCACGTCACCGGCCCGCAGCAGGGCCGCGACACCGCCGCTCGCCGACCGTTCCACGTTCGGGGGGTTCACATAACTGGCGACATGCGCGTCCTCGGTCGTGACCCAGGTGACGTCCGAGGCCTCGACGCCGTAGTCCTCGCGCAGGATGCCCCGTACCCACAGCCCGGTGGTCTGTCCGTACGACCGCACCCCGATCCGCCGGCCGGCGAGCCGGCGCGGGTCCAGCTCGGGGCCGTCGGGCAGCCGGGTCAGCGAGTGGTGGTGCGAGGCACCGATCAGGACGACGGGAAGGAGGGTGACCGGCACACCCGCTTCACGGGCCAGCAGATAGGTGGCGACGGGCATCTCGCAGACGTCGAACTCCAGGCCGCCGACCATCCGCGGGAACGCGGAGTGCAGCGGGGAGGCCGACAGGAAGCGGCACTCGACACCCTCGACGGGGATCGTGCCGTCCCGCAGCGGGCGGGTGTGCGGGTACTCACCGAGCAGGACGTCCAGCGTCCCGCCTTGCGGGGATGGGGTGTTCACGGTCACGGACTCCTGCCTCCTCGCCCCGCTCACACGTCCTCGCCGTACCAGAGGCGCCGGTAGGGCGGGCTGAGCACCTTGCGGGTGATGCGGACGTCGATGACGGTCGGGCGGGGTTCGCGGAGGTACTCGGCGAGGGCCGCGCGCAGTTCGGCGGTGGTACGGACGGTCGCGCCGGCCCCGCCGAGGGCCACCGCCACCGCGCCCAGCTCCGGCGTCGGGATGACGGCGAGCTCCGGGTCGAGTCCCTTGGCCGCCGACTTGTGGTACTCGGCGCCCAGGGCCTCGTCGTTCATGACGACGGCCAGCAGCGGCAGTCCGTAGCGGCAGGCGGTCTCGAACTCCGGCAGGTGCATCAGGAAGCTGGCGTCGCCCTCGACCACGAAGGAGGGCCGGCCGCCGTCCGCGACGATCTTGCCGATGGTCAGCAGCGGGGCCTGTCCGATCGCGCCGAACATCCCGTAGTTGGAGACGATCTCGCGGGACCGCTGGAAGAGCATGGTCCCGAAGTCCGTCTGGTGGCCGCTGCCGAGCACCAGGTCGATCTCGCCGGGAAGCTCCTCGTCCAGCACCGTGATCGCCTCGCGCGGGTCGATCCGGCCCGGCTCCCGCACGAAGTCGGCGGGGTCGATGAGCGGGGCGGCGAGCCGGCCGCGGATCTCGGCGGTGTGGAAGCCCTCGATGCGCACGGAACGGCGGGCGAGTTCCGCCTCCAGCGCGTCCAGCGCGGTCACCGCGTCGGCACGCACATAGACGTCGGCGGCGGCGCCGTTCCCCATCACCAGGTGTTCGGCGGTGTCGATCTGGACGTACTTCGCCTCGGGGAAGAGGTAACCGGCCTCGGTGGTGTAGTGGTTGAGGCTGGCCCCGACCGCGATCACACAGTCGGCCTCCTGGAGCAGTTCCATCGCCACCCGGTTGCCGAACAGCCCGGAGATGCCGACGTGGTGCTCGGTCCGCTCGCGCAGCCAGTTCTTCGCCTGGAGCGTGGTGGCGAGCAGCGCGCCGGTGCGCTCCTGGAGCCGCAGCACGCCCTCGCCGGCGTCGGCCTGGCGCGCGCCGCGCCCCGCGATGATCACGACCCGCTTGCTCGCCTGCACCACGTCGGCGGCGCGCGCGATCCGCCCGGGGTCGGGCAACGGCCGCTGGTGGTCGATCAGTTGGGTCGACGGCACGTACGGCAAATCCAGGGCTTCGTCGAACTCGTGCGTCTGGATGTCCATCGGCGCGCTGATCATGACCGGCCGCGACTCGGTACGGGCCAGGTGGAACGCGCGCTGGACGACCTCCTGCGCCTGGTCCGCCCGGTCGAGGTGGAGGTAGGCGCACTCGATGGCGGCGGCGAAGCGGCCCTGGTCGAGGTACTGGGCGGCGGCCCTGTCGCCCCAGGCGGTCTCTCCGCAGAAGGCGATCAGCGGGGTGCGGGCCCGGGCCGCGACGATCATCGAGGTGGCGAGCTGTGCGACACCCGGACCGCTGGTGGTGGTGATCACTCCGGGCTGGTCGGCCGCTCGCGCCCAGCCGTCGGCCATGCCGAGGCCGGAGCCTTCGTGCCGCACCTCCAGCAGCCGTACGCCGCGCTCGGCGAGGGCGTTCATCCAGTGCATGTTGGCGTCGCCCATCATCCCGAACACGTCCCGGGTGCCTTCTTGGACGAACGCCTCGGCCATCGCTTCGTAGACCTTCATCGGGCCGTCGCCTCCGAACTCGCCAGGTGCTTGTCGTGGAGCAGGCGCGGGAACACCCGCAGTGCGTTGCCGTACTCGATGAGCCGGCGGTCCTCGTCGGCGAGGCCGGTGACGGAGTCGAGGATGCTCTTCGTGTCGTCGAAGTGGTGTCCGGTCTCGGGGTCGACGCCGCGGACGGCGCCGATCATCTCGGAGGCGAACAGCACGTTGGCCGCGGGGACCACGTCCACCAGCAGCTGCATGCCGCGCGGGTGGTACACACAGGTGTCGAAGTAGACGTTGCGCAGGACCAGTTCCTCCAGCGGGGGCCGGCCCTGGTCCTGCATGACGCCCCGGTAGCGGCCCCAGTGGTAGGGGACGGCGCCGCCGCCGTGCGGGATGATCACTTTCAGGGTCGGGAAGTCCTTGAACAGGTCCGACATGCACAGCTGCATGAAGACGGCGGTGTCACCCGCGAGGTAGTGGGCGCAGGTGCCCTGCATGGCGGGGTTGCGGGACATCGCCACGTGCAGCATGGCCGGGACGTCCAGCTCCACCATCTTCTCGTACAGCGGGTAGTACACCTTGTCGGTGACCGGCGGTGCCTGCCAGTTGCCGTCGGACGGGTCCGGGTTCAGCAGAGCGCCTACGAAGCCCAACTCCGTTACGCAGCGCTCCAGTTCGGCGACGCTGTGGCGCACGGACGCCTCCAGCGCGTCACCTGGCGACTGCGGGAGCTGACAGACGCCGATGAACTTGCCCGGGAACAGCCCGCACACCCGGGCGATCAGGTCGTTGGCGACCCGGGACCAGTCCAGGCTGGTCCGCTCGTCGCCGTAGTGGTGCGCCATCTTCCCGGCGCCGGGCGAGAACAGCGTCAGGTCGGTGCCGCGTTCGTTCTGGAGCTTGAGCTGGCCCTGTTCGATCGCGGACCGGATCTCCTCGTCGCCGATGGTCAGTTCGTCGGCGGAGACTCGGGCGCCCGACTCCTCGTAGGCCCGGATCTGTTTCTCCCGCCATCGGCCGAGTGCGGGAGGTGCGGTGGTGAAGTGACCGTGACAGTCGATGAGCATGGTGGCTCCTTGCGGGTGGGGGCGGGGAGGGGCACGGCAGGGGCGGCGGGCACGCGACCGGGGCGGTGGTCAGGCGTGGCCGACGAGGGAACGGCCCAGCTCCAGGCCCGGGTAGGTGCGCACGGGGGCGGTCATGAGGAAGCGGTAGCCGTCGTCGAGGACCCGCTTGACGTTGTCCGCGGTGACGTGGGGGTGGCCCACCGGGACGCCCCGCGCGTCGCAGGCGTCGAGCACGCGCCGCTTGCAGGCGAGCATCTCGGGGTGGTCGTACTGGCGCGGGATGCCGAGCTCCTGGCTCATGTCGCCCTCGCCGATGATGACGAGACCGATGCCCGGCACCTCGTCGAGCATGCGCGGGAGGTTCGCGATGCCCCGCTGGTCCTCGATCATGAGGGCCACCAGGACCTCTCCGTCCGGGTCCAGCGGCCAGACGTCGCTGCGCTCGTAGTACTCCTGGTTGGAGATGCCCCAGAAGCGGGCGGCGGCGCTCGGGCTGTCGCCCCGCAGACCGGCCGGCTCGTGGCGGGACTGGTCCGGCAGCGACGGATAGCGGCAGGCGGCCACCGCGTTGCGGGCCTCCTCCACGGTGGTGATGTGCGGCCACACGATGCCGAACGCACCGAGATCCAGGGCCTGTTTGGCGTGCCACTGGGCTTTCTCGGCCCCGTTGACGGGGATCCGCACGATCGGGGTGAGGGCCGGACCCGGCTCGTCCGAGGTGCGGATCTGACGCCGGTCGAGCAGGTACTGGAAGCTGTCGCGCAGTGCGATGGCATCCCACGGCTTGTGCTCCGTCTCGAAGACGAGCGCGTCGTAGGAGGTGGTGGCGAAGTCGAGCGCGGCAGCGGGGTCGGCCGGGGAGAACGACGCGAAGACGTGCCGTCCCGCGGCGAGTCGGGCGATGACCTTGTTGAGCCGGGCTGTCACGGACGTTCTCCTCGGTACGGGGTGGACACGGACTCGGACACGGGCTGGGCGCCGGCCGCCGGGAGGGAGCGGTCGCGGCCGAACAGACGGGTCAGCCGGTCGCGGATCCGGCGCCAGAGGCCGGGGCGCGCGGCGGGGACGGCGGCGGTGTGCGACCCGTCGGCGGTGGGGGCGGGGGCGGTGGAGCCGGAGATGTCGGAGAGGGGAACGGTGGCGAGGGGGGCGGTGGGGTCCGGGAGGGCGCAGCGTTCGATGAGCGCCGCGGAGAACTCCCGGGTCATCCGGGTCACCACGACACCGGCGCCCGATTCGATGAGCGGGGCGAGCTTCCCGGAGAGGTTCATCTCTCCGGTCACGGCCACCTGCGTGCCGTCGGCGGCGGGGTCGTCGCTCACCCGGAAGACGGCTCCGCCGCTGAACCGGGTGGCGCCCTGCCCGTCCCGGCCGCGTGCGGTGAGACGGCCCTCCCGCTCGGCCTCGTCCAGTTCCAGGGTGATGCGGGCGGCGAACCTGACCCGGATGCCGCCGAACTTGACGACGAGGACGCCGTCGAAGGAACCGTCGTCGTGGGACTGGCCCAGCTCCGCGCCGCCGATGCAGGACACGACGGCCGAGGGATCGGAGATGATCTCCCAGACCCGGTCCGGCGGGCTCGGCACGGCTATCTTCTCAGCGATGGATATCAAGGTGGGGACCTCGCTTCAGGAACGCTGGGCGGCGTCGGTCGCCTTCGCGTCGGACTTGAAAAGGCTCCACAGGTCGTTGTAGAGCTCGGCGAACTCGGGTGACTCGATGAGGGAGCCGATGGTGCGGGGGCGTCCGAAGGGGACGGGGAGGATGCGGCGGACGACGCCCGGACCCTCGGACATCACGACCACCTCGTCGGCGAGGTAGAGGGCCTCGTTGAGGTCGTGGGTGACGAAGACGAGGGTGCCCTTCTGCTCCTGCCACAGGTTGAGGAGTTCCTGCTGGAGCTTGAGCCGGGTGATGGCGTCCAGCGGTCCGAAGGGCTCGTCCATCAGCACGATGGAGGGCTCGTAGATCAGGGCCCGGGCGATCGCGCAGCGTTTGCGCATACCGCCGGACAGCTCGCGGGGGTAGTGGTTCTCGAACCCGGTGAGCCCTACGACGCCGACCCAGTGCGCGATACGTTCCTCGCGCTCCGCCTTGGGCACCTTGCGGAACTTGAGGGCCAGGCCGATGTTGGCCTTCACGCTCAGCCACGGCAGCAGGTCCGTCTGCTGGGTCACGTAGGCCGCCTCCGCGTTGACGGCGCTGACCTCCTCGCCGCCGAAGTAGACCCGGCCCCTGGTCGGGGCGAGCAGGCCGGCGGCCAGGTTGAGAAGGGTGCTCTTCCCGCACCCACTGGGCCCGATCACGGCGACGCACTTGCCGCGGTCGATCTGGAAGGACACGTCCCTGATCGCCGGCCGGTGGCTGCCCGGGAACTCCAGGGTCACGTTCTCGAAGCGGAGGGCTTCCGTCTGCGGGGCGCGCTGTTTGGTCGACATCTTCGTCTCCTCGGCCTACTCCTCGAAAAGGCGGCCTGGCCCATCGTGCGTGCGGTGGATGGATACGCCGGGCGCGGTCGGCCCCGGGCCCCGCGGGGAGGGCTCAGGGGGCGCGCGTACGGCTGAAGTCACCTGTCGGCAGGCTCAGTTGAACAGCTTCCGAACCTGGATTGTCCGACAAGAACTGCAGCGAACGTAACTCGTGGGACATGTGCTGGCAAGATGCCTGCAAGAAAAACCTCTGAGGGAGGGACGAGGGCCGTCCCGTGCTTTCGATTGTTGGACAATCATCGGCGGCGGGAAGTGCGACCGCCTCGGTACGACGGCGGGCCGCCGGCGCTGTCACCTGCTCAGCACGAAGGCCCGGACCGTGGAGACGGTCCGGGCCCGGCCGGCTGTCGCATCTGCCGGCCGCGTCGTGCGCTGGTGGTTATCTCGTCAGTACCGAACCGAAGTTCCAGTCCCCGGAGCCGACCGCGTACACGGCCTCGGTGGCCGTGGCGCCGCGGAGCCGGGCGCCGGGGGGCGCGGTGGCACGGCCGCCGTCGGCGGGTACGTGGATCTCGGCGGTGCTGCCGGCCGGGACGTCGACGGTGAGGCGGAACCGGTCGCCGCTACGGGTCCAGTCGGTACGGGCGCGCCCGTAGGGCGTGCGGTACGAGGCCGACGCGGAGGTCGGGCCGCCCTCGACGGCGGGGTCGATGAGCAGTTCGGCGTAGCCCACGGAGTCCGGTGTCTGGGCGATACCGGCGAGGCGGCTGGTGAACCAGGAGTCGATGGCACCGAGCATGAAGTGGTTCTGCGACTGCCCGGGGCCGCCGTCCCAGGACTCGCCGAGCGTGGTGTTGCCGGCGACCACCTGGTAGCCGTAGCTGGGGCTGGTGGTCTGGGTGGCGATGTGCTGGACGATGTCGTCGCGGCCGGCGGCGGACAGCACGCGGAAGGCGGCCGGGAGGGAGATCTCACCGAGCAGCAGGTGGTAGCCGGCGCTCTCGACGGAGCCGGTGAAGTGGGCCAGCAGCCGGTCCTTCTCCCCCGCCGGGTAGGCGCCCATGTCCAGGGCGAGTGCCTCGGCGCCCTGGCCGCCGCCTCCGAAGGTGCCGGTCGCCGAGTCGTAGTACGTGGCTGTCAGGGCGTGGACGGCGGTGTCGGCCTTCGCCCGGTACTCCTGGGCGGCCGTGTCGTCGCCGAGGACGGTGGCGATCCGGGCGAGGGCGTCCACGACGCGCCAGTAGCCGTAGGTACTGGCGACCGCGCGCGGGAAGGTCCGGTCCGGGGTGAACCAGTCACCGAGGCCGTAGTCAAGGATGCCGCCGCTGACCTGGGTCTGGAGGAAGGCGGCGTACTGGCGCATCCGCGGGTAGTACGTGCTCAGGGTGGAACGGTCGCCGTAGGTGGTGTACAGCTGCCAGGGCACCAGGACGAAGGCGCCGCCCCAGTTGGAGTCGTTGCGGTAGGCGCCCGGCAGGCTGGTGTACTCCGGGACCGTACTGGGGATCAGCCCGTCCGCGGTCTGCGCGTCCGCCATGTCCCGCACGATCTTGCGGAGTTGGGACTGCATGTCGTAGTTGGCGGCGAGGGCGGGGAAGACCAGTTGGTCCTGTTCGAGCCAGCCGAGCTTCTCGCGGCTCGGGCAGTCGGTCAGGATGCTCATCATGTTGCCCTCGACGGCCCCGCGGATCAGCCCGTGGATCCCGTTGATCAGGGGGTCGGAGCTGGTGAAGGTGCCGGCCGAGGTGTTGTCGGTGCGCAGGACCTCGCCCCGTACGGTGACCTTCGCGCCCGCGGGCAGCCCCTTCAGCTCCAGGTAGCGGAAGCCGTGGTAGCTGAACTCGGGGTGCCAGGTGGCGGTTTCGGTGTCGCGGGTGGTGTAGCTGTCCCACAGCGGGGCGCCGACGTTGCTGATGGACTGGAAGGCGTGGCCGTCCTTGAGGCTCTCGGCCGGGTAGACGCGGACCTCGGTTCCGGCGGGCGCGCTGACGGTGATCTCCGGCCAGCCCGCGATGGTGCGGCCGAGGTCGAAGACGCGGCTGCCGTCGGCGCCGTCGACCTGCTTGCCGACGAGGGTCTGGACGACGCGGATCGGCTCGGTCTCGCGGGCGCTGAGCGTGGCGGGCGCGTCCGTGCTGCCGGGGGCGGCGACCGGGACCGCGTGCTGCCATGAACCGCGGTCGCCCTGGGGGTCGTTCCAGTGCGGGAGCTCGCGGCGGGCGTCGTAGTCCTCGCCGCCGTACCAGTTGCTGGAGGTGGTGGGGCCCAGTGCGGTGCGCCAGTCGTCGCCGCTGCGGACGGTGCGGACGCTGCCGTCGGCGAGGGTGATCTCCAGCTGGGCGATCAGCTTGGGGTCGCTGATGTCGCCGTACAGCTTGCGGTAGCGGTCGGCGGTGCTGATCACGTTGGACATGCCGTTGCCGAGGGCGACGCCGATGGTGTTGGCGCCGGCCCGCAGCCGGTCGGTGACGTCGTAGGTGGCGTACTGCACCCGGTCGCGGTAGTCGGTGTTGGCGGGCTCCAGGACCGCGTCGCCGACCGGGCGGCCGTTGAGGCTGGCGTCGTAGACGCCGAGTCCGGCGATGTGGAGCCGGGCGCTGCGGACGCCGTGGGGCAGGGTGAAGTCGTCGGTGAGCAGGGGCAGTCCGGCGGGCAGGTAGGGCTTCGGCGGCTGCTGGCCGGTGACGTGGGAGAGCGTGGTGTAGGGGCCGGCCGGGTCGTCGGAGGCCGACAGGGCGTAGTCGGTGGGGAAGCCGGGCACCTGGCCGACGTCGGTGAGGACGTCGGCACGCGGGTAGAGGGCCACCTGGTCGAACGTCTTCGTCGTCCTCAGGTCGAGGGTGAGCGTGACGGGAGCCGCCGAGGTGTCGGCGGAGGTGTGGGCCGCGCTGGAGTATCCGGCGGCGGTCTGCAGGGCGCTGTTGGTCAGACCGTCGACGGCGAGCGCGGGCTCGTAGGTCTTGCGGATCGTGTTGGTCTCGGAGGCGGTGACCGCCGCGCCATGAGCCAGACCGGTCGCCGACGTCTGCGTGTCGCGCACGTCGATCTCGCCGAGCTGGAGTCGCCAGGTGCGCGCGTCGACGCTCTCCTTGAGCGGCAGTCCCAGGCGGGTGACGTCGAGACGGACGTAACGGGCCGTCGTGCGGGGCAAGTTGACGACGACCGGCTCGATCTCCCGTTCACTGAGCCGCCATTGGGGGTGGGTGATCCACTGCGCCTGCCAGTCGGACGCCTTGGTCAGGCCGGTCTCGAAGACGGCCGTGTCGCTCCAGCCGGACTTCTGGCGGGAGTCGGACCAGAGCATCACGCGCCAGTACACGCGGGTCCGGGAGCCGAGTGTGCGGCCCGCGTACGTGGTCTGCGGGACGGCGGAGGCGACCTTGCCGGAGTCCCACAGGTCGGGACGGGCGGAGCGCAGCCGTTCGGGCGAGGTGGCCGCCTGGACGCGGTAGGCGCTCTGCAGGACACCGGTGGTGCGGGCGATGGTCTGCCAACTGAGGTCGGGGGTGGTGTCGTCGATGCCGAGCGCCTCGTCGAGGTGCTGGGTGCGCGGATGCGCCGGGGTGAGCACGCCGGTGGTCGAAGCGGCGGCCGGGACGGTGGAGGAGACGGCGGTGAGGAGGGCGGTCAGCACGGCGGCCGGCAGGAGGGCGAGGCGACGCGGGCGGGGCTTGTTCCGTCGCGTGGACGGGAGTTGGGGCATGGCAGTCCTCGGGAGGTCGGATCGCGGGCGCGGGTCGTCCGTCAGACGCGGTGCAGCGTGGCGATGGTCCGGCGCCGGAAGCGCAGGCTGACCGGGCCGAGCAGACCGGAGGGCAGCGGCTTGTTGCGCTCGTTGGAGAGGGTGTTGGAGACCCGCACGACGAGGCGGTTACGGCCGGGGACGAGACTCTCGGTGACGTCGGTGACGAACGGCGCCCACAGCGACGGGGGTTGGGCATGGCCGTTGACGGTCACGCCGGCCACGTCCCGCACCTCACCGAGATCGAGCAGCACACGCCTGCCGTCCAGGACGGAGCGGTCGACGTCGATGTCGGTGGTGTAGGTGCCGGTGCCGGAGTACAGCGGGGCGTACGTGGTCCAGCTGCCGAGGGGGCCGCTGACCGGTGTGTCGCCGTCGCGGTCCAGGGACAGGGTCCAGTCGCCGGTGACGGGCACCGGGGCGAGCGCGTCGTCGACGTGGACCGTGCCCAGGTAGGTGCGGCCCGAGTCGGTGCCGGTCAGCGGGTAGCTGCCGGGCTGCGAGACCTCGACCGTGGCGCGCAGGGAAGCACCGTGCCGTTCGACGGAGAGGACGTCGACGGAGGCGTCCGTGAGGTGGGGCCCGGTCTCGGCGCTCCGGCGGACGATGACGATGCGGGTCTCGTACGCCTCGAAGATGAGGGGGAGGTGCAGGCCGCGCTTGCTGACGCGGTAGACGGATGCCGGTGCGGTCGCGCCGGTGGCCGGCTGCCACAGGTGCGGCACGCCCTCGGCGGGCAGGACGGCCGTGGTCGCGACGGCGGTGGCGCCCTCGTTGTTGAGGAGGAACGCGGTGTCCGTGCCCCGGGTGACCCTCAGCACCCGGATCGTGTCGCGTGCCGGTTCGAGGACGGCGGCCGCGGCTCCGGCCTCGTGGGCGGCGGCACCGAGGGCGCTCACGTCGGCGACGCGCAGCGCGAGCCCGCTGCCCAGGGCACGCCTGCCCGGCAGAGCGTCACCGAACAGGTCGTGCAGGGTGCGGGCCAGGGAGCGGTCGTTGCCGTCGGCCTCGTCGGCGGGCAGCGCGCCCACGGCGACGACGGTGCCGCCCGCCCGGACGAACGTGTCCAGGGCACGCACGGACGCCGTGTCCAGGGTCGGGGTCACCGGCACGACGACCAGGTCGTAGCGGGCGGCGCCCACGGTCAGCCGGCCGGAGCGCACCGAAGCGTGGGCGAGCAGGTCCGGGTCGCCGCTCAGGGCGCCCTCGTGGAGGAGGTCGAAGTCGACCTGGGCGCGCTCCAGCGCGTAGGCGGCGTCGCTGAGGGCGCCGTCGACCTCGCTCTGCCGGTCGGTGCCGGCCCACTGTTCGGCCGCCCGCTGGGGCTGGAGCAGCGCGGTCCGCGCGGCGGAGGTGCCGCGCCCCGCCTCCATGACCCGGCCGATCCACTCGGCGAGCGGTCGCATCGACCACCACCAGGGCGCGCGAGGGCCGAACGGCGGCGGGAAGTAGACGACGTTCTCGTCGGTCCACAGAGCGTGCAGGACCGTCAGGTTGACCCCGCGGGCGGCCTGCGCGCCGACCGTCGCGTGCACGAAACCGGGCGTGACCTGCCAGCCCATGTTGCCGAACATCTCCATCAACGTCCGTTCCCGGCCCATCTGATGGGAGACGGAGACGGGGTTGCGGGGCAGCATGGTCTGCTCCCCCGGCACGTACTCGGCGGTGATGATGTCACCGCCGGGCACCTGCGCCCACTGGTTGACCTTGTGCAGGTCGCCGGTGCTGCGGACCCGCTTGGCGGGGGACGTCTCGTCGTAGAGCGGGTTGGTGATCAGTTTGACGCCGTGCTGCTCGCACCAGCCGGCCTGGGCGCGGAAGTAGCGGGCGAAGCGGTTGGAGACGGCCTGCCAGAACAGGCCGCGGGAGATACGGCCGCTGCGGCCGAGGTCGTCGAAGGCGGCGGCGTAGGCCACGCCGGGCTCGACGCCCACCGCGCGCAGCGCCCCGTCCAGCGTCGGCGACCAGGGCAGCCGGTTGAAGTGGGCTTCGGCTGAGGCGAAGAACGGCTCGTCGTCCCAGAAGCCGGGGACGACGGTGCCGAAGTAGCGGCGGAAGCGGCGGTGGTACTCGCCCGGGACGATGTCCAGGAAGAGCCGTACGGGCTCGTCGTCGAGGAGATCGACGTAACTGCGGCTGTAGCCCTGGGTGTCGTCGACGAGCGGGGTGCCGCCGAACAGGTCGATCTGCCAACGGCCTTCCGGCACTTGCCAGTTGCCGTCGTCCGACAGTCGTGCGGTGAGGTCGACGACGTCGGTCGCTTCGGTGGTGCCGACGGGGCGCGCGGCTCCGGCCACGGCCCGGGCGGCCGGCGAGGCCCGATCGGGAAAGTCTCCGGCGGCGGCGCCGTCGGCGAAGGTGGTCGTGTAGAGGCTGCCCCCGTCGGCCGCGGTGACGGCGAGGCTGTCCCACAGGCCGCGCTCGTCGCCCACGGCCCGCACCCCGACGCCTCCGGCGGCGTACCGGTCGTCGGTCACGGTGCCCTTGTCCCGCCCGTCGAGCGTCACCGAGAGGGAGGCTCCGCGGACGGTCACCACGACGGTGTGGTACTTGGTCTTGTTGAAGCCGTCGGTGCGTGTGCTGCGGGCGAGTTGGACCGGGTCCGCGTCGCGGGAGAGGCGCAGCACGGTGACGACGCCGGTCTGGTCGAAGGCGACCGCGTAGCCGTCGAGGCCGTCGGCGGAGGCCCGTACGACGAGACCGGCGGCGGTGTGCTCCGCCTTGGCGGAGGCGGTGACGGTGTAGTCGGTCCACGCCTCGCCGCCGCGCAGGACGGTCGCGCCGTCGAGGACGGCGGCGTCGGCGACCAGGTGAGCGGCCTCCACGCCCACGCCGGTGCTGCGGCGCAGGTCGACGCGGGCGGGCCCCTGGACCACCGTGGTGGAGCGCCACAGTGCCTTGAGCCGCAGATCGGGGCGGGGTGCGTAGGTGCGGGAGCCGACCGTGCCGCCCTTGACGATGTACTCGCCCGCCCGGCCGCTGGGGAAGTGGTCGTCGTTGAACAGCCATACCCGCATGCCGGTCGCCTCGGCGGTGCGCAGCACGTGCCCGACGATGTCGAACCACTCCTCGGTGAAGAAGACGGGCCGCATCGCGTCGTTGTCGAAGGAGAACAGGACCACCTCGTACATGCCCTTGTCCCGCAGGTCGGCGAGTTGCCGGTCGACGAGTTCGGGGGTGACGGGGCCGTTCCAGTACCAGTAGACGGTGGGGCGGCTGTCCTTGGGCGGGTCGGTGAAGCCGGGTCGCGGCGCGTTCCGGGGCGCGGCGGCGGCCGGGGGGACGGCGAGGCCGAGGCCGGGCAGACCGGCGGCCACGGCGGTGCCGACGCCGGCCGCGGCCACGAACCCCCGTCTGGACAGGGGGCTTTGGGGAGTGCTGTCGGACATGCGGGAACTCCTGTGCCTGTGCGGGCAGAGCTGTGCGGAACGGAAAGGTGGCGCGGAAAAGGGGCGCGGGAAAAGAGAGCGCGGGAGCGGGGCGGGGAAGAGGGACCGGACGGGTCAGCCGGCGGCCAGCCGGGCGATCTCGGCAGCCGTCAACGCCCGGTTGTGCACCCGCAGATCACGGACGGCGCCGTGCAGACGGGGATGGGTGCTGTTCTGGGAGCGGCCGAGGTAGGAGCGGGTGGTCACGCCGAGCAGCAAGGGGCTCGCGACCATGGCGGGGTTGCGTCCGGACTCGACGCCGTCGAGGTAGACCACGCCGGTGTTGCCGCCCAGGGTCAGCGCCACGTGGGTCCAACGGGCTACGGGCAGTGGGCCGTTCGCGTCGATGAAGTCCTCCCGCTCCATACCGGCGATCTTCAGCGCGGCGCGGGCCCGTCCCGCGCCCGTGGTGGCGGCGAGGAAGAGATAGGTGTCCTTGTGGTAGCCGAAGTCGAAGACGCGGGCGGAGGCGGCGAGCGTGTCGACGCGGACCCGGACACTGATCGTCAGCTGGTCCAGAGCCGTCAACATCCCGGCGGGCAGGGCGACATGACCGCCGGTCCCGTCCAGTGACACGGCGGGGCCCGTGCCGTCGTCGGCCCAGACCGCGCCCGTGGCGAGGGTGGCCGGGCCGAAGTGACCGGTCCGGTCGGCCGGGTTCCCCGTTCCCTCGTCCAACGGGTAACGGGCGGTGTCCCGTTCGCGGCCGGGGTCCGGGGGCACGGCCCAGTAGACGTTGTAGCGCTGGTGCTGCACCTGGTGGAAGGGGCGCAGACCGACGGACCGGCCGTCGGCCGACACGGTGAAGCGGGTGTCGGTTCCGGGGAGGGCCCGCAGCGACCGGGGGCGGATCGTGGGCAGCGTGTCCGGCCCGGTCTCGGCGTACTCGCCGGCCAGCACCAACGGGCCGTACGACACCGATCGCACCTGGGGGTTGTCGGGCGCCGCGGTCCACACCGGCCGTCTGGGCAGGGTGAGTTCGACGGTGTCACCGGTGCGCCAGGTCCGCTCCACCGTGGCGTAGGTGCCCGGACGCGGTCGCGTGGTGACCGGACGGCCCCCCACCTTCAGCACCGCGGACTGCCCGGTGCCGGCGACCCAGGAGGGGATCCGGATCCGCAGCGCGAAGCGTCCCCCGCCCGCCGTGACGGTCAGCCGGGTGCTGCCCTCCTCCGGGTACCTCGTCTCCTGACGAACCGTCACGCCACCTTGCTGCCAGCGGACTTCGGAGGGGATGAAGAGGTTCACATAGAGCGTGGGCGCGGTCGGACCGCTGGAGCGGAAGTAGATGGAGTCGGCGAATTTGGTGTGGGTCTCCAGGCCCGTGCCGTGGTCGCAGGAGAAGTTGTCGTAGTCGCCGCTGTAACTGCCGGGGGCCGAGCCGAGACCGCCCTTGGGTTCACGCCGGGAGCCGGCCCACAGACCGGTGTAGTACGTGACGAACCCGTGCTCGGAGTCGGGGTCCTGCTCGCCGAGCATCTGGTTGTAGAGCGTCCACTCGTAGTGGTCCATGTACCGCGTGCGGTCGGGGCGGTGCAGGAAGAGCCGGCGTCCCAGCTTCAGCATGTTGTAGCTGTTGCAGTTCTCGCAGGTGACCTCGGAGAGCCGGCTGACGATCTCGTCGGGCGGCCCGAACAGCTCCTGGTTGGAGTTGCCGCCGATGGCGTAGGAGTGGTGGCGTACGACGGTGGTCCAGAAGGTGTCGGCGATGTCCAGGTAGCGCCGCTCCCCCGTCGCCTCGAAGGACGGCACCGCGCCGACGACCTTGGCGATCTCGGTGTTGGCGTGCCGCCCGGCGAGTTCGTCGCGCCCGGCGGCGAGCGGGGCGTACAGGTCCTCGTGGTCGAAGCGCCGGGCGGTACGCAGGTGCGCCGGGTCGCCGGTCACCAGATGGAGCCGCGTCAGCACGTCGTTCATGCCGCCGAACTCCACCTTGAGGAGGTTCTGCATGATCGCGTACGAGAGCGGCGCGGTGCGGGTGTCTGCCCACGCGGCCATGGCCCGCAGCACGTCCAGGGCTTCGTCGTTGCCGGAGAGCTGGTACTGGTCGAGCAGACCGGCCATGATCTTGTGCAGGGTGTAGTACGGCGCCCAGGGCCTGCCCCCCGCCTCCAGCTGGTCGAAGACCGTCTCGGGGAACGCGGAGAGGTAGCCGGCGTGGAAGCCCGCGCCCGGCGCCGCCCGCTGGCACTCGGCGAGAGCCGAGACGATCGCGCGGCCCTTCTCCGCGTAGGCGGCGTCCCCGGTGCCGGCGTGGGCCTGGGCGAGACCGCTGAGCAGATGGCCCGTGGTGTGGCCGCGCAGCTGGACGTCCGGGGCCTCCCAGCCGCCGCAGGGTTCCGCGCCGGAGGGCAGTCCCACGGTCGTACGGAAGGTGTGCAGGAGCCGGTCGCCGTCCACATAGAGCAGATAGGCGCAGGTACGGCCCATGTTGGCGAGGAAGGGACTGTCCAGGAGCCGCACCTCGGACAGGCCGAAGGCGGCGAGTGCGGGTCCGCCCGCGCCGGTGGGCCGGAGTCCGGGGAGCGGGTCGGTTGACGGCTCGGCGGGCGAGGCGGCGCGGGCGACCGCGCCGGGGCCGGCCGCCGTGACGGCGACCGCTGTGGTGGCGGTGAACAGGATCTGGCGGCGGGACGGGCCGACGGTGTCGCGTGGGGCGGGCAACGTGCGGACTTCCTTCCACGGAGGGGACGGAGAGCGCGGAGGACTCAGCGGATTCAGCACGGGCTGAGGGCACGCGGCACGGACAGCCGCCGCTTCACCACCGAGGGACGAAGCGTCGTCAGCGCCGTACCGCACCGCATTGAATCGTTTTATCTCGCAGGCGCAGACGCTAGGGTCGGTCATGGTGAACGTCAAGGCCTTGCACAGGAATTGATCGAGGCAGGCCGGACGATTGAAGCGAATTCCCTGGTGGGGCACGCCATTTGAGCCGAGAAACGCCGATGGCGCCAGCCGCCTGAGCCTCGCATCTCCGAACTACCCACATCACGACGGCAATTGAAACGTTCAATTCGAGAGGGGCCCGCGCCTCGACTCCCGGTCGGTCGACGTCAGGTGCCCGGGTGGCGGCCGCGGGGTGGTTGCCCCCAGGGCCGCTCCAGAATCTCCCGCAGGGCGAGCACGCCGTCAGCGCCGATACGCGAGACCAGCGCGCGTTCCAGGTTCTCGATCGCGGCTTCCGCCCGCTCGTGCACGCGTCGCCCCTTGGCCGTCCGCCGGATCAGCCGCCGGCGCGCGGAGTGCGGGTCCGGTACCTGTTCGAGCAGGCCCGCGGCGACGAGGCCGTGCACCGCCTGGTGCGCCGTCTGCCGGGCCACCCCCATGCGCCGGGCCAGGTCGGCGACGGTCGTCCCCGGTTCGTCGAGAACGGTGAAGACGTGCAGCTGGGCCACCGAGACGGGCTCCGCCCCCTCCGCCTCCAGAGCGGCGAGCAGACCCTCGTCGAACCACCGGCGGGCTCCCCCCAGCAGCTGCGGCAGATTGTGGCGTCCGGCACTCATGCGCTCCCCCTCTCCCGACGGGAGCAGAGCATAGGTCTTGCCCCGCGTGATCCCTTCATGTCAGGCTACCTGACGGTTTACGTCAGGCAGCCTGACGTTCAACGCCCGGCACCGAGGAGAACCCGTGACCATCGAGTACGCCACCCGCTACCGCCGCGCCTCCCACATCCCGCCCGACCCCGGAACGCCCTACTTCATCGAGAAGGGCATGGGCGACCGCGCCCACCTCTTCACCGACCTGTTCACGGTGTACGCCGGCGGCGAGCAGACCGAGAACAGCTTCAACTTCTTCACCTGCGAGGGCCCGAAGGGCGACACCATCCCCGCGCACAGCCACGCGAACACGTACGAGGTCTTCTTCGTGACGGACGGTGCGGTACGGCTCTTCGTCGAGGACGGCAGCGGGACGCAGCACTCCAAGCTGCTCACCTCCGGGGACTTCGGTTTCGTCCCCAAGAACTGCGCCCACGCCTACCGCATCGAACGCAACGGCAGCCGCATCGTCGGCGTCGCCTCCGGCCCCACGGGCACGTTCGAGCGCTTCTTCGAGAACCTGGGCACCCCCACGGAAGCGCTCGGACTCCCCCAGGCACCGTACGTACCCGAGCCGCACAAATTCGGCACGCTGCCCGAGCAGTACGACATCCAGTTCCTGCCCCACCACCAGTGGCGGGACTGATGGCCGCGCCCCAGGACCTGCGATCCCTCATCACGGCTCCGCACCCGGACCTCGCTCCGCTGCCACCCGCGGCGCCCGTCGGGGACGGCGTACGGCTGCTGCGCGGCGTCCCCTACGCGGAGGTGCCCGGAGCGCGTCCCCTCGAACTCGACCTCTGGCTCCCGACCGAGACCGGCACGCGCCCGCTGCCCCTGCTGCTTCTCGTCCACGGCGGGGCCTGGCGCAGGGGGCGCCGTGACGAGATGGGCTACCGCCTGCGCTCCTGGCACCCCGGCCCGTTGGCCCGCATCGCCGCCTCCGGTTTCGCCGTCGCGTCCGTCGACTACCGGCTGAGCGGTGAAGCCGTCTTCCCCGCCCAGATCGAAGACCTGCGCGACGCCCTCGGCTGGCTCGGGCGGCGCTCCGCCGAACTCGGCCTCGACACCACCCGCACCGTGGTGTGGGGCGAATCGGCCGGCGGCCACCTCGCCGCGCTGCTGGCCCTGGCGGACGACCTGCCGGGCATCACCGGCGCCGTCGTCTGGTACGCGCCCAGCGATCTCACCCTGAACGCGGAGAACCCGCACACCCCCGACGCCCTGCTGCTCGGCGCCGCACCGGCCGACGTGCCCCGACTCGCCGTACAGGCAAGCCCTTTGCGGCAGGTGCGACGCGGAGCGCCGCCGTTCTTCGTGGCACACGGGGAGGCCGACTCCATGGTGGACGCCGCCCACTCCAGGCGCCTCGCCGAACGGCTGACGGAGGCGGGCGTCCCCACCGAACTCCGCCTGCTGCCGGGCGCCGACCACGTCTGGCACGGGCTGCCGGACGACCAGCTGGAGAACATCTTCGCGGACTCCCTGAACTGGGCCCACGGAGTCGTCGGCGGCCGACCCGTGTGATCCCGCCCCGCCGCCCGCGGTCAGTGGCGGTGAGAGCGCTGCCGCGTCGGTGGCGGTGGTGGAGGGGTGGTGGCCGCTGACGAAGGTGGTGCGGTTCCGTTCAGGGTCGTGATGCCCGGTCGCCTGCTGGGGTTGAAGCGCTTCGATGTTCGCGGCTGACACCGCGACGATCCTGCGGGTCACGAGGAGCGGGCAGTGAGGAAGTCATGTCCTTGGGGCGGGTTGCGTTGTGCACCAAGGCCCGCTCCCGCACCATCCGTTGACAGGTCAGGCACTCGCATGCGACGGTCGAAGCGCTTCAACGAACCAGGTCACGCGGCCCGCTTCCACGGTGCCGCGCCCGGTCGCCGCCGACTGCCATCGACTGCCAGGACGGACATGGCGTACTTCGACAATCCCGTCATCCCCGGTTTCAGCCCGGACCCGAGCATCTGCCGCGTCGGTGACGACTACTACGTGGCCACCTCCAGCTTCGAGTACGTACCCGGTGTGCCGATCCGGCACAGCCGAGACCTCGTGCACTGGCGGCTGATCGGGCACGCGCTGGACCGGCCCTCGCAGCTGGCGCTGCCCGACACGGCGCCGTCCTCGACCGGCGTGTACGCGCCCACGCTGCGCCACCACGACGGCCGGTTCTGGCTGATCACGACCGTGGTCGCCGGGGCGGGCAACATCCTGGTGACGGCCGAGGATCCCGCCGGGCCGTGGTCGGAACCGCTGCCGATCGACATCCCCGGTATCGACCCCTCCCTCTCCTGGGAGGAGGACGGCACCTGCTGGTGCGTCTTCTCGGCGGACGGGATCCGCGCCGTGCGCATCGACCCGAACACCGGCGAACTGCTGGGCGAGCCGGTGCCGATGTGGTCCGGGAGCGGACTGCAGTATCCCGAGGGCCCACACCTGTACCGGGTCGGCGAGTGGTGGTACCTGCTGCTCTCCGAGGGCGGCACCGAACGCGGCCACGCGTTGTCCCTCGCCCGGGCCCGCACCCTGCCGGGGCCGTTCGAACCGCACCCGGCCAATCCGGTGCTGTCCCACCGCAGTACCGGCCATCCGGTGCAGAACACCGGCCACGGCGACCTGGTGCAGGCGCACGACGGCACCTGGTGGATGGTCCTGCTGGGCACCAGGCCCCGCGGCGACACACCGATGTACCACGGCATGGGCCGGGAGACGTTCCTGGTTCCGGTGCGCTGGGAGGACGGGTGGCCACTGCCCGGTCCGCTCGACCTGCGGGCCACAGCACCCGAGTTGACACCGCACCCCTGGCCTCGGGAGGCGGACCGTGACGACTTCGACTCCCCCGCTCTCGCCCTCGACTGGGTGACACCGCGGCGGCAGGACCCCGAGGCCGTCCGCCTCGACGAGCGCCCCGGCCACCTGGTGCTGCATGCCCGCGCGGAGAGTCTGGACAGACCGGGCGCGCTCTTCGTCGGGCGGCGTCAGCGCGACCCCGACTGCGTCGCACGCGCGCTGGCCGACGTCGCCGACGGCGGCCGGGGCGGGATCGCGGTACGGCTGGACGAGGCGCACCACTACGAGGTCGAGGTGGCCGACGGTACGGTCCGCGCGATCGCGCGGATCGGCCCGCTGTGTCACGCGCTCGCCGAACGAGCCGTAGGGGACGGCCCGTTGACCCTGCGGATCGACGTCACGACCTCCGACGTCCTGCCGCCCACGGTCACCGCCCGCAGCACGGACCCGGAGCGGGACCCCGCCTCCGGCCTCCGGGTGGGCGGTCCCGACACCCTCCGCCTGGGGTACGAGACGGAGGACGGCGACTTCGAGATCCTCGCCGAACTCGACGGGCGCTACCTGACCACCGAGGTCGCCGGCGGCTTCACCGGCCGCGTCTTCGGTATGTACGCCACCCGGGGCAGCGCCGCCTTCGACTGGTTCGAACTGCGGGCCAGCTGACGGACACCAGGACGACGAGGTTCTTGCCACCGGCAGCACCCTGTGGCAGCGGAGGTGCTCCCACGGGTACGCCGGTCACCCCCGCGTCGTGCGCGGCCTCGGTGCCGGTATTGGTGATGGTGACGCTCTTGTCGTACGTCTCGCCCGGCTCGGGGGCGGGGGCCCACCGGATGCGCACTTCACGTGATAAGCGCGCCTCCGACTGGGCACTCGCCGGGCATCGGTACCGGATTCGGGACCGGCACTTCTCACCGACGTCGCACACGGAGAGAGCCATGGACAGCAATCCCCACGGACCGGACGGAGCCCACCAGCGCCCGGACGGTGTCAGCGAGGAGACCGTGCAGGCGCTGGGGGCGCTCTCGAAGGCACTGGAGACCACCGAACGGGCCCGAGGCCACCTCTACAGCTTTCATCAGCTGACCGGCACGGCGGACTTCCAAGTGGAACGAGCGGTCGAATTGCTGCGGGAAGCGGGCCACCCCGAGTGGGCCGACAAAGTGCAGTCGGAACTGGTGGGCCGCAACGTCATACCTGGGCACTGGACCTTCCAGATCATCGAGGCGTACGACACCACTTACCATCAGCCGTTCACTTCGCTGGAACAGGAAGCCGTCCATGAGCTGGCCGCCGGCCGCAGGCATCTGCACGAGGCTCGGATGAAAGAGGCGCGACGCACCACCGGCCATCCCGACCACACGGCCCGGCCGGGCAGCGGGGACGAGCCACCGGAGTGACCGACACCTCCCCCTCCCGTCCTCTCGGCCGCCCTGTCCGGTAGGCGCTCCCCGGCCCGGATTGCGCAAATCGCGCGGCAGGCATTGACGATCGCGGTGGGATTCCTATCATCCAGAGTGTCCGACACCCCGAGTGGCGTTCGGAATTTCGGACAGCAAGGTCGGAGACCGGCCTGCACCGAAGCCGGTGACAAGCCGATGACGGTCCCACGCCCGGAGTTCCGCATGCCCTCAACTGTCATGCGCACGTCATTCCAAAGCTGTCCGCGTGCGCACCCGCTCCGCCCGTCCTCACCCAACCGTTCCGCCCAGCACGGTCCTGGCTCCTCCGACGCCACGGTCTCGACAACACCCCCCACCTGCAAGGGAGTTCATCCATGTCCGGCACCCCACGGCCCCGGCTCCTGCGAACCACGCTGCTCGCCACCGGAGCGGCCGCCGCGCTCAGCGTCGGCCTGCTCACCGGCACCGCTCCCGGCGCGCCCGCCGCGGCCGCCGCCACCTCGCAGCCCTGTGACCTCTACGCCGCGGGCGGCACCCCCTGCGTCGCCGCGCACAGCACGACCCGCGCCCTGTACTCCTCCTACAACGGCCCGCTGTACCAGGTCCGCCGCTCCTCGGACAACGCCACCCGGGACATCGGTGTGCTCAGCGCGGGCGGGGCCGCCAACGCCGCCACCCAGGACTCGTTCTGTTCCGGCACCAACTGCGTCATCACCGTCATCTACGACCAGTCCGGCCGCAACAACCGTCTCACCCAGGCACCGCCCGGCGGCTTCTCGGGCCCGGCCGCGGGCGGCTACGACAACCTCGCCAACGCGACCGCCGCGCCCACCACGGTCGCAGGTCACAAGGCGTACGGCGTCTACGTGGCCGCCGGCACCGGCTACCGGAACAACGCCACCAACGGTGTCGCCAAGGGCGACCAGCCGGAAGGGATGTACGCCGTCCTCGACGGCACGCACTACAACGGCGGCTGCTGCTTCGACTACGGCAACGCCGAGACCAACAGCCGGGACAACGGCAACGGCACGATGGAGGCGATCTACTTCGGCAACATCAAGGTCTGGGGCTACGGCTCGGGCAACGGCCCCTGGATCATGGCCGACCTCGAGAACGGACTGTTCTCCGGTGTCAACCAGCACTACAACGCCAACGATCCGTCGATCAGCTCCCGTTACCTCACCGCCGTCATCAAGGGCGGCGCCAACACCTGGGCCATCCGCGGCGGCAACGCCCAGTCCGGTGGCCTGTCCACCTTCTACAACGGCGTCCGCCCCAACGTCTCGGGCTACAACCCGATGAAGAAGGAAGGAGCCATCATCCTCGGCATCGGCGGCGACAACAGCCACGGGGCGACCGGCACCTTCTACGAGGGTGTGATGACGTCCGGTTATCCGTCGGACGCCACCGAGAACGCCGTACAGGCGAACATCACGGCGGCGGGATACGGCAAGTAGAAGCCGGGCCGGTCACAGCAACTCCCCGGCGGATCGCGGCTCTTCATGTACGGGCCGCGATCCGCCGGACCGGGTGCCGCCGTAACTCCTGCGCACGGACGGCCCGTTCGGGGCCGACGGCTGCGAGACGGTGCCCGGAACCGGTCCTGTCCGACCGCGCCGGGGCGCGTGCCCCAGCGCGTGCCCGATCCGGACGGTCAGGGGCCTCCCCCGTCATCGAGCCGCGCCCGCCCCGCGCCCAACGCGCTCCGGGCGCGGCACAGTTCGGCCCGCTCAACTTCCGTCAGACCGCCCCACACCCCGTTCGTCTGGCCGGTGGCCACGGCCCAGGACAGGCACTCGGCCACGACCGGACAGCCTGCGCACACCGCTTTCGCCTCACGGACATCCCGCAGCGCGGGCCCGCTTCTTCCCACCGGGAAGAACAGCTCCGGGTCCTCTCCCACGCAGGCCGCGCGCTCGATCCACTCCATGCCCGCCTCCCTCCACTCGCACCCCGCCGGGGCCGCGCCTCGCGAGTACCCACGGCGCGGCACACGAGAAGCGCACCGCGCCAACACCTCGGGAGGAGGCGGCTCGGATTCTTTTGCTCGCGCCCGATGGGGTACCCCTCCACGCGGGCCACGGGAGAAGTGGGTCGCCCGGACCGAAGAAAGCAGCGGGAACATGCCCGATCTCTCCGCCGTACTGACAAAGGCTCTCGGAGCGCGGGAGAAGCGCCCCGGCCGCACTCTGCTGACGGGCTGGTTCAGTTTCGTCGACGGGGAGGTGACCGCGGGGGACGCGCTGGCCGAGCGCCAGGTGTCCGCGTCGCTCACCCGGGCGGGCCTGGCCCACGACACCGCCTGGCGTCCCCACTTCCGCCCCGAGAGCCTTTCGCTGGAGGCGGCCGAGCCCGCGGAGTACGACACCTTTGTCTTCGCGTGCGGGCCGCTGCACGGGAGACAGCTCACCGACCTGCACACCCGGTTCGCGCGGTGCCGTCGGATCGCCGTGGGTGTCAGCGTCGTCGACCCTGCCGACCCCGCTGTCACGGGCTTCGACCAGGTGCTCGCGCGGGACGGCCGCGGGATCGTGCCCAGCCTGGATCTCGGGGCGGTCCCGCCGGTGGTCGGTCCGGCACTGACGTACGGCCGGGGCGAGTACGGCACCCGGCGCCGCCACGGCGAGGTGGCAGCGGCGGTGACCGGCTGGATCGGGGAGAAGGACTGCGCCCGGGTGGAGACCGACACCCGGCTGGCCGTGGACGACTGGCGGCTCTGCGCCACGGCGGACCAGTTCATGGCTCTGGTCGGCGGGTTCGACCTGGTGGTGACCACACGGCTGCACGGCCTGGTGCTCGCCCTGCGGGCCGGCACGCCGGTCATCGCCGTCGATCCGGTACGCGGCGGTGCCAAGGTGTCGGCCCAGGCACACGTCCTGCGCTGGCCCGCGCTCCTCGGCGCCGAACGACTCTCACCGGCCCTCCTGGACCGCTGGTGGGTTTGGGCCCTCTCGACGGACGGCACAGCCGCCGCGGCACGCCGCGCCCGGACCATGCGGGTGGACGGTCAGTCCAGCAGCAGCCTGCGGACGGCCTCCTTGACCGGTCCGGTCCCTGAGTGGCGGGGCGGCCGAAAGAGACTGTCTCGCCCAGCCGGTCCAGGTCGGTGACACCCTCTGCGCGTGCCCTGCGCCGGTCCCGCCGAAAACACGGGCACCCGGATTCCCGCGTTCAGGTCACCGTGAGTACGTCGTCGGCCTCGGGCCACCCGAGGTCGACGACGCCGTCACTCACCCGGTGGACCGAGAGGTCGGGCAGGTCGACGTCGCGTGGCACCGTCAGGTCCGGCAGACGCAGCGTGTGCAGCAGGCGTCCGCTGCGGCCGTCCAGGACCAGCAGGTCGGCATCGAGCACCCGGCCGGTGTTCCCCCCGGGGATCGTCGCGTTCTGGACGACGTAGACCCGGCCGTCGGCGAGCTTGGCCGTGCCGAACGAACAGCCGGCCAGGACCCGGCGCTCCCAGACCCGCTTGCCGACCCGGGTGTCGTAGCCGGTCAGGACGGTGGCGTCCCCGCTTTCCGGCGCCCCGGGGTTCGCGCTGGAGACGATGACGCCGTCTCCCGCGTCGTCCGGGGACCAGGAGCCGCTGGTGAATGCGGTGCGCACGGTGGCGCCCTTCCGGTCGACGTCCAGCACTTGGACGCGGTCCTTCTCTCCCCGCTCGCCCGAGGTGTGCGGGGCGACGGCGACCAGTGTGTGGTCGTCGGCCCGGTGGAGCTCCTGCCGCACGCCGCGTTTCCACAGCTGGGTGCCCGTGCGGTTGTCGACACCGACCACTACGCCGTCCTGATCGTCCGGGGACGCGCAGCCGAGTTCGACCGCGGTCAGGTGCTGGGGCAGATCGACGACGGTCCAGGGTGTGGGGTCCCCGCAGGACCGGGGAGGCTTGAGCTGCCACAGTTCCGCCCCGCTGCGCTCCGAGAAGGCGGTGACACCGCCGGGGCTCTGTGCGACGACCCGGCCCGCGCCCACGTGCACCTGCTGGAAGCCGTCGGGCGCGGAGTCCGCACGCCACCGCACGTTCCCCGTGCGCAGGTCGATGCCGACCAGTGTGCCGTCGCCGAACCAGGCCACCACCGTGTCGGCCGATGCCTCGACGGCGGGATCGTCGGCGCCCTCGTCGTGCCGCTCGTAGCGCCAATACTCTTTGCCCGTACGGTAGTTCAGGGCGCGTACGCCGGAGCCCGTAGGGTCGATGAACAGGCCGTGGACGAGCGCAGCCGGGCGCTGGGGATGGTGTGCGACACGGGACGGCGCGATCGGAGCCTCGGTCCCCAGGGCCGCGGGGAAGGGACCTCGGCTGCCGGTGACCACGTCCCGTTCCGTGTACCACTGGATCGCCCGGCCCACCGACATGACGACCACGAGGGTCACCAGCACCGCCATCACCTGGCGTCTCGCCGCCGGGTCGGGTTCCCCCAGCAGACGCGTCGTCTTTGTCACAGCACTCCCCCACCGCCCGGCCGCCTGTCCCTCGTGATCCGGCGGCGCAGTGATCTTCCCGCCCCGCTGCCGGAGACACAAGGCAGAGGCGACAGAGGCCGCTCCACCTTCGACTCGGCGGAACCGCGTCCGCCGTCGGCGCTTCTGATGTCGGCCCGGCGCCCGGAGGCTCGCGAGCGGCGTTGCTCCTCGGTCGGGTGCCGGGTCGTCAGAGCCAGAGGCCCTTGATCACCGCTTGTCGGCGGAAGCCGCCGTCTGGTAGAAGTCGCGCAGGTCATGATGGTAGTCGCGGTAGAGGTTTCGCTCCCGCGCTTCGTTCCATGCGGGGATCGCCGAGGAGAGTTCGGGGACGCCGACGTTCCAGCGTGTGTCGAAGGAGACCGTCCGGAGGAAAGCCGCCGTCGCACGGACTTGGGCCGGGCCGAGGATCAGGAAGGGCGGGTTGGCGTCGGTGGGGTCGCGGACCACGTGACCGCCCTCGATCGGGAGGGAGTCGGGCTCCCCGCAGGCGCCTTCCGATGCACCGGTGTAGAGGAGGTGCACATGGTCGAAGTCCTTGTTGATCGAGGTCGCGATGCCGGCGTCGAACTCTTCGCTGTGCCGCTCCCAGGCCGCGAGCATGAACCGCGTCAGCCAGGCATGGTCCTCGACGATCGCCTCTGCGGGAGCGGCTCGAAAATGCAGGTGGACGCTCATGGACGCAAGGGCTTTCTCTCCACGGACCCGGACCCGGACCCGGACTCGTGATCGGGAGTCTGGACCGTGGCGCCGACAGACTCCGCCGCGCCCGCGGTGCCTGGGAGCGACCAGCGGGGTCCGGCGGGTCGCGGAGGGGCATCCCGCAGCGTGTGGCCCGCGGACGGTGGCCGTCACGGGCGGGGCCGAGGTGTGCGGGCTCGTCTTGGGTTCGCCGGGCGGCCGGTTGCCTCGTCTCTGAGGTGCCGGCCGCTCGCGCATCACCGTTCGTGCTCAGGCCACGCCTTTCTTGAGCGAGGAGAGGTGGGCGAAGACCACGACGTTGGCCGAGTAGCCGTGCTTCTTGTCGAAGCTTCCGCCGCACGTCATGAGGCGGAGCTCGGGGCGGCCGGAGGTGCCGTACACCTTGTCGTTCGGGAACTTGTCCTTCGCGTACTTCTCCACCTCGTCGACCGTGAAGACGGCGACCGTCTGGTCGGCCCGGGTGACCTGCACCGTATCGCCCCGGTGCAGGGCGTTGAGGTTGAGGAAGATCGCCGGTCCGGTCCTCGTGTCGCGATGGCCGACGAGCAGGGAGGTTCCCTTCTCACCGGGTGACGAGCCGTTACGGAACCAGCCCACCACCTTCGGCCTGTTCAGCGGCGGAGCGCCCAACTGCCTTTTCCCGTCGAGGTCCAGGCCGATGACCGGGGCCTCGATGAAGATCGCGGGAATGGTGACCTTCACCGGCCGGGAGCGGGCCAGCGGTGCGTGGGTGACCTGGCGGGACGGCCGGACGCCGCCCCCCGCGGCGTCGGCGCTGCGGACAGCGGTGGCCGACGGGCCTTCGGACGAGTCCGAACTCGCCCAGACGACGCCGGCCACCAGCGAGAAGGTCGCGCACAACGTCATCGACAAACGGCACGCACGACTGGGTCCCCGTCGTCGTCTGGGCCGCCGGCTTGCTGCGTCACGCCTCGTTGCGGGCACGGCGGCGCGCGATCCGGCGGGCCATGACCAGCGCCGCGATGCCGACCCCGCCTGCGGTCAGCGCGGCGGCGGGGCCGATGTTCGAGTGACTTTCGGAGCTGACGTTCTGCATCTCCGGGACACCGCCGCCGCCCGCCGGGACCGCGCCGGTGGGCTGGTACTCCCGGCTCGGGGCGATCTCCGTGGAGTCCCTACGGTGCTCGCCGTTGGCCTGGGACTCGGAGTCCCGGCGGTGCTCGCCGTTGGCCTGGGAATCCCTGCCCGGGCCGGTCTCCGCCGACTCCCGGTGGTGATGGGCCTGCCGGTGGCAGTCGACCAGGAACCTCTTCTGCTTGGGGCCCGACGGGGTGGTCCACACCAGTTGGTACGTGCCCTGCGGCAGCAGGTACTTCGCGCTGCGCGCCGCGCCGTTGATCAGCGGCAGCGTGCTCTGCAGCGTGTCACCGGGCGGAACCGTCGGGGGCTGCGCGGTGATCGTCCACGGAACCGCCGGGAGCGACTCGAAGTTGCTGGCGGCGAGGACGAACTCACAGACCTCGACACCGTCGCCGCCGCGCGAGTGCCAGTCGATCGAGCGGATGTCGATGTCGCCGCTGTCGCCGGGGGCGGCGTGAGCGGCTCCCCCTCCGGCGAGGGTGACGCCGATGACGGCGACGGCCACCGCAGCGCCCCCACGGACGCCGCGGGAGCGGAGGGACGAGGAGATGGTCATGCGGAACTCCTTCGAGCCGGGATGATTTTCGTACTTATCGGCCAAGCACGTAATCAATGTCACGAATCGTCAGAAATTGCTGAGAGACACGGGCGAAGCGAACGGATATACCTCGAACAGCCCACGGCCGGCCGCACATCCCGCCGCGGACGAGTCCGGCACGCCGGGCCCGGAATCAAGCCGCAGACCGCCCCCGACCCTCCGGTCACCGGATGCGGCCATCGCGCGTTGCGAAACGGAACTGCGTTCCGTATCGTAAGCGGAGCGAGGTTCCGTTTCGTCGCGTCGGCCTCCGCGCCGCACGAACCGAAACGACCGAGCCCTTTGAATCCTTCGAAGCCGCGTGAAAGGCACCTCCATGTCCCACTCCACAGCCGCACAAGCACAAGAGAGCGCCGGCGCGCCCACCATGGTGGTGTCCGCGCGGCCGGTCGTGCTGGCCGCACCGGGCCGCGGCGAGGACCTCCAGGTCCGCGTCTCCGCCCCGGCGACCGGCAGCGGGCTGCCCGTCATCGTCTTCTCGCACGGCTTCGGTTGCTCGATGAACGACTACGCTCCCCTGGTGGACTTCTGGGCCGCTCAGGGCTTCGTCGTCCTCCAGCCCACCCACCTCGACTCCCGGACCCTGGGCATTCCCGCCGAGGACCCCCGCACCCCGCGGATCTGGCGGATCCGCATCGAGGACCTCACGCGCGTTCTCGACGGACTCCACGTGCTGGAAGCCTCCGTGCCCGGTCTGCGCGGGCGGCTCGACCGCGACCACATCGCGGTGGCCGGCCACTCCTGGGGCGCCCAGACCGCGAGCGCGCTGCTGGGCGCGCGCGTCCTGGACTCCGACGGCGTCCCCGGTGAGGACCTGTCCGACAGCCGAGTCGGCGCGGGTGTCCTGCTCGCCCTGACCGGCCTCGGCGACGCCCTCAGCCCCTTCGCCGAAGAACACTTCCCCTTCATGAAGCCGTCCTTCGACACCATGACTCCGCCGGCTCTCATCGTCGCGGGCGACCACGACCAGTCGATGCTCTCCACGCGCGGGCCGGACTGGTTCACCGACCCCTACACCTACAGCCCCGGGGACAAGAGCCTGCTCACGCTGTTCGGGGCGGAGCACTCGCTCGGAGGCATCACCGGATACTCGGCCACCGAGACGACGGACGAGAACCCCGCGCGTGTCGCACTCATCCAGCGACTCAGCTCTGCCTTCCTGCGGGACGCCTTCCAGGCCGATGACACCAGTTGGAAGGCGGCGGCCACGGAGCTGGAGCAGAGCCCCGACCCGCTGGGGAAGCTGGAGAGCAAGTAGGCCGATCCACAAGGGAGTTCAGCGTTCCCCGGCTTCGGCTGTGCGCCGACGGGACACGCGGTGGCCGGCGCGCAGAAGGCGTGTGCTCAGCCGGTGGCTCCTCGACGTGCCGCACGGAGTACGAGAACGAAGGTGCCCGCCGCCGCGAGTACCCCGGTGACGGCCACGCCGACGCGGCGCGCGCGGGGACTGGCGAAGGGGGCCAGGTCGCGGAGGCGGTCGAAGGCGCTGAGCGGGAGTCCGCTCAGGGCGTTGCCGGGCGGACGGCGTGAGACACCGGGGTGCGGATGGGTGGGGGCGCTGATCCGCACCGCCTCCCAGACGGCGCCGACCAGCCTCAACTGACGGTCGCTCAGGGCCTCGCGCATGCGGGGCAGCAGCGCGTCCTCCTCGTCGCGGATGTCCTCACGGATGAGCGAGAAGGCCTGCTCGGTCCACTCCACGTGCCGGGAATCGTCCGGAGAGGTCTTCTCGATCCGGGCGACCAGCTCGTTGATCGCCTGGTGTTCCTCTTCGACCTGCCCGGTGAGCTGCTCGCCGTCGGACGAGATCCGTCGCAGAACGGGCCAGAGGACGGCCTCCTCCGCGAAGGCGTGGCTGAACACCAGTTGCACGATGTCCTGCCAGGCAGCGTCGCGTTCCGGCTGCCGTGTATCGGCGGCGAGGAAGCGGTTCATCAACCGGTCGAGCTCCGCGTGATCGCGTCGCTGTCGCACCAGGATGCTGCCGCCACCGCCCAGCGCGGCGGCATGCTGGTCCGCGATCGACGTGGTCATGCGCCTCCCTTCTCTCGCTCCTCCGAGGACGAGGACGCGGACGCGGCGTCGTGCGCGGACTGTGTGTCCTGCTGACCCTCGCTGTCGGACGTCCGGGGCCGCTCCTGGTCTCGCGTGGCGTCCTCCTCCGGATGGACGTCCCGCTCGCCGGTGACCTCTTCCAGCAGGGACGTCTCGTGCTCACGCGGGTTCGTCATGTCGCTCAACTCCTCTGTCTGCTGCGGTCGGGCCGGGGGCGGCCCTCACCGGTGCGCGGTCGCCGTGGTGGTGGCGGTGGCCGTTGTCGCGGGGATGGAGTCGGCCGTCTCCCGTACGTCGCTCAGGACGAAGCCGCTGCGCGGTCGCGTCGGTACACGCCCGAGCGGGATACTCAGATCCTGCGGCGGCACCCTGTATTCCAGCCGCGCCAGCCGTACGGCCAGTGCCTCCAGCAGCCCGATGGTGAGACCCTCCCCGGGACACCTGTGGCCGGTCTGCGGTACGCCGCCGCCCTGGGGGATCAGCTCGTCGCGCTCGACGGGGCGGTCGAGGAACCGCTGCGGACGGAAGGCGTACGGGTCACCCCACAGCTCCGCGTCATGGTTCTGGCCGTAGACGTCCAGCAGGACCATGCCGCCGGCCGGGAGCGTCTCGCCGCGCCAGGACAGGTCGCGGGCGGCCAGGCCGCCGAGGAACGGGGCGAACGGATAGAAGCGGCGTACCTCGTGCACGAACGCGGCGGCGAAGGTCGCGTCGTCGGTGCGCAGCCGCTCCCGGTTGACGGGCCACCGGTGCATGGCGTGCGCGGAGAACGCGGCGAACCAGGTCACGGCGACTGTGGGGCGGATGACGTTGAGCAGTTCCACGGCGGCCGTCCTGGCGTCGAGCAGGCTGCCGTCGGCGTCGCGATGCCTGGTCACGCGGTCGAGCACCGAGTCCCGCGGAGCCGCTGTGCGGCCGGAACGCACGTCCTCCACAAGGAGCGCCAGCCGGTCCTCCTGCCTGCCGCGGGCCCGCCGGGCGCGCCAGTGGCGCGGGCCGAGGGTGGCGAACCCGTCGACCATGGCGACCAGGTCGCGGGCCATCGGCTCGGCGTCGGCCTCGTCCAGTGGTACGCCGGCCCAGGCGCAGACCCCGCGGGTGAGTACGACGCTCACCGCGCTGAAGAGCACGACGCGCTCGCCGGCCGCCCAGACGGGTACCCGCTCGGCCCACGCGCCCGCGACCTGTTCGACCAGGCCGGCGATCGGGTCCACGTCCATCAGCGGGAGGAAGAAGGCCTTGC
This sequence comes from Streptomyces sp. NPDC005423, assembly GCF_040606415.1. NCBI lineage: Bacteria > Bacillati > Actinomycetota > Actinomycetes > Kitasatosporales > Streptomycetaceae > Streptomyces > Streptomyces sp. NPDC005423. The sequence goes on from NZ_JBEXET010000022.1 coordinate 111,904, forward strand.
GCGCCCGGTGAGCCGCACCGTCGAGGGTGTGGACGGCTCCCTGGCCGAAGAGGGTGCCGATGACCGGTTCGGGGATCGCGCCGTGGCGGAGGACGTTCTGTTCGTCGTAGAAGAACCGCACCGCGTCCGGGCCGCGCACGGCCAGGGCGGGGCGGCCCAGGAGCCGGGTGCGCACGACCCTGTCCGGGCACCGGCGCATGCGGTTGGGCAGCCAGGCGTACCCCTCGGTCAGGAGGGGCAGGGAGTTGTCCGCAAGGGGTCCGCTGTGTGCGTCCATGGCGACCGGGTCCCCGGTTTGGCGACGTGCACGCATGTTCCCGCGTCCGCGTATCGACGAGTGCGCGTTGCGCGAGTTGAGGGGCTTCGCGCCCGGTCGGGCCACCGCCGGCATCACCGCCAATCTCGCGGTGGCCGCCTGCCGCAACCACCGCCGCCAGGGCGCGTCCCTCATGGGGACCAGCCGACGGGTGGAGGAGACCCTGATCGGGCATCTCGGGCCCAGCCGCTTCGTCACCGGCATCCTGGCCGACCTGGACCTGGAGACAGGGCGACTGACCTGGGTCAACCGTGGGCATCACCCGCCCATCCTGCTGCGCGGCAATCGCTGGACCACCGAACTGGCCTGCTCCCCGTCCGGCCCCATGGGCGGCGACCTGGGCCTGCGCGTCACCGAGTGTACCGAGCAACTGGAGCCCGGTGACCGCCTGTTGCTCTACACCGATGGCGTGGTCGAGGCCCGCGACGCGCGGGGCAGGGAGTTCGGCCGGGACCGGTTCATCGACTTCATCCGGCGCCACCACTTTGGCCGGCACACGCTGCACGAGACGCTGCGACGACTCATGGCGGCCGTGCTGCGCCACCACGACGGCCAGCTCGACGACGACGCCACCGTGCTGCCCACCGAGTGGCGCGGCGCCCACCAGGACAGGTTGACGCCGTGACAGGCCATCACGTTCGGTGACAGGCCTACTCGCTCGGCGGCCGGTCCCCCGTGCCGGTCGTCCCGTCCGGGTCGTCCGCCCCGTCCGTCGGCAGGCGCACCTCGACGCGGCCGTCGGTGACGCGGGTGTCGAACGCGGGCTGGGGCGCGGTGGCGGGACCGCGTACGTTCCAGCCGTCCGACAGGCGGAAGACGCTGCCGTGCCACGGGCACTCCACGCAGCCGTCGGCGACCTTGCCTTCGGACAGGGGCCCGGCCAGGTGACTGCACCGGTCGGCCAGGACGTGGATCGTCCCGCCGAGTTCGCGGACCACCACGAGCGGTACGTCGTCCACGCTGCGTCGCACGGCCACGCCGGCCGGGAACTCGTCGACCGTTCCGATCGGGTGCCAGCCCTCGGACACGACGTGCGGCACCTCTTCGGTGTGGTTGGCTCCGGCGGCCTGCCGGTACGCCATGTGACCGCCCAGCATGCCGCCGACCCCGACCGCCGTCATCCCGAGGAAGCCGAACGCCCGGCCCGCCTTCGTGCGGCCGGTGACCCGGCAGCCGAGCGAGGCCGTGTACAGGCCGACCGCCAGCGTGTTGGCCGCGGCGTGGACCAGGCCGACGCGCATCTGCTGGGGGTGGAGTTCCGCCCAGTCGGTCGCACCGCTCAGGGCGGCGGGCACGGCCGCGGCCAGGCCGACACCGACCAGCACTCCCGCCTCGCGCGACCGCCCGGGCCACAGGTCGAGCACGGCCGCCGAGAGCCAGGTGCCGAGCGGTACCTGCACCATCAGGGGGTGCACCGGGTGCCCCAGCCATCTGCCGTGCAGTACGTCCTTCGCACGGCCCAGCGGCAGGGACCGTACGCCGGACTGGAGGGTGTCGATCAGTGCGTCGGCGCGCGGTTCGCGTTCCAGCCGGTCCAGCAGCCACAGGACCCGGTTCCGCCGCTCGCGTGGGAGATCTTGTCGTGGGCTCATGGTCACCCGGGTCCCCCGCGGCCGGCCTCGCAAACGGTCCGCCGGCCGTCGGGCCGCGGTTCCGGTGCCGGCTCAGCGCAGGAGGTGGCGCTCCAGCCAGTCGGCTGCTGAGCGGCGGAACAACCGTCGGTTGTCCGCGCGCAGGAAGTCGTGGCCCTCGTCGCGCAGAGTGAGCAGTTCGGCGGGGACACCGCGCTCGCGTGCGGCCCGTACGAAACGTTCGGATTCGGCCGGCCGTACGTTGGTGTCGTGTTCGCCGTGGACGGCCAGGACCGGGACCCGCAGCGCGTCGACGCGGTTCATCGGGGAGAGCGCGCGCAGCAGGTCGCGGTCGCGTTCGGGGTGGCCGTATTTGTGGACCGCCGATTCCGCGATCCAGGGTTCGGTACCGGCGAAGAAGGCCGGCAGGTCGGACATGCCGCAGACGGCGACCCCGGTGCGGAACAGTTCCGGGTGCCAGACCAGGGAGGCGAAGACCAGGTAGCCGCCGTAGGAGCGGCCCATGACGGCCAGCCGGGTCGGGTCGGCGAGGCCGGCCGCCACGGCGTGGCCCGCGCAGTCCGCGACGTCGTCGATGGCGGCGAACCGGCCGGTGCCCAGGTCGGCGTCGACGAAGGACTTCCCGTGTCCCGAGGAGCCGCGGACGTCGGGGGCGAAGACGTCCAGCCCGCGGCCCAGCAGCTCGTGGTAGAGCGGGGCGAGCACGGGGCGTTCCTGCTCTTCGGGGCCGCCGTGCAGGTGGAGTACGCAGGGCGCGGGTTCGACGGCCGCGCGGCCCGGCGCCCGGTAGTACCAGCCGCTCAGGGGCAGGCCGTCGCGGGCCGTGAAGCGGAGGGCCGCGGGGCGCACGGGCGGGCGGCCCGGGGGTACGGCGTCCTCGTCGCGCGAGGACCACGGTGTGCGCAGCAGGGACACGCCCTCGTGGGCCCACCAGATTCCGGGGCGCCGTTGTGAGCCGGAGAGCCCGATCAGCAGGCGCCCCGAACCGGCCGCGGCGACGCGGGTGACGACCTCGTGGGGCAGGGCGACCGGCCTGGCGGGTCCGGCCCGGTCGGGGGCCGGGGGTGCCGGGAAGGTCTCGACGAGTTCGAGTTCGGTGGCGCCCTGGGCGTTCCAGGCCAGGACCGCCGTGCGGCCGTCCTGGGCCATCGACAGCAGTTCGAGGTCCTGGTCGTCGCGTTCCGCCGCGACCGTCAGGGCGCGCTGCCGGCCGTGGGCGTCGAAGGCGACGGCGAGCAGTGCCGCGTACTCGCGGTCGGCGTTGCTGCGCAGCCACAGGGTGCGGCCGTCGGGAGAGAAGCGGCCGATCCACGGATCACCGTCGGCGACCGGCATCGAGAACGTCACGGTGGAGTCGGCCGTGCGCCGCACGACCGCCTCACGGCGTCCTCGCGGACCCCGGCGCAGCAGGGCGAGCCGTCCGTCGGGGCTGAGGTCGCAGACCCGCAGGGTGGCGGCGTGCGTTTCGGCGGCGAGCAGTACGGGCGCCGACGCGCCGTCGGGGTCGACGAGGTAGGCCGAGAGGCCGGCGGCGGGCCGGGCCGAGGGCGCGCGGAGCACGGTGGCGCCGCCCGACGCCCGGACCGGCCCGGGTTCGCCGGGTCGGGCGGCCACGTCGAGTGGGGTCGCGTCGCCGTGGCCGCCGGCCTTGCCGTCCAGCCAGCGCAGGGTGCCCGGACGGCCGGTGGGGGCGCTTTCGTCCGGCTCGGGCACGGCGGGCCGGCCGTCGGTGTCGAGGGCGGGGGAGGCGACGGTGACGGCGAGGACCGAGCCATCGTGCGCCCAGCAGCCCAGGTGGGCGGCGCCGGCCGTACCGCCTCCCGCGAGGAGACGGCGGCCGGTGCCGTCGGGCCGGACGCACAGCACTCGGGCGTGCTCGCCGCCGCCGGGCGCCGTGGTGTAGGCGATCCAGCGGCCGTCGGGTGACCACGACACCTCGGTGACGGGGTCGGGTGCGGAGTCGAGCAGCCGTACTCCCTCCCCGTTCACGGGGCCGGCCCACAGCTGGGGGACGCCACCCCGGTCGCAGATGAAGGCCACCTGGGTGCCGTCGGGGTCGGCGCTGGGATACCAGCAGCCGTACGCGTGCAGCCGGGTCACCGCGTCGCGCGCTCCGGCCGTGTCGGGCAGTGGCACCATGGCCGGGCCGGTGGAGCCGGCGGGGGCGCCGGGGTCCGGGGAGCCGTCGCGCGGCCATCGCGGAGCGTGTGGCGCGCGGCCCGTCGCCTCGGCTCCGGGGCGGGTGGGGAACCGGGCGAGCTCCTCCGCGGCGGCGCCGCCGCGGTCCCCGGTCACTTGATCCCGTGCGTCTGGAGCCATATCTCCAGGAGAGCCACCTGCCACAGGGCGTTGGCTCCGCGCTTGGTGCGGTGGTCGTCGGGTGCGGCGAGGAGTTCGGCGACGTACGACTCCTGGAACAGTCCGCGCCGCTTCGCCTCCGGCGCCGCCAGTGCCTGCTGCACCCGGTCGAGGATCGGGCCCGCCATGTGCTTGATGGCCGGGACCGGGAAGTAGCCCTTGGGCCGGTCCACCACCTCGGCGGGCAGCAGTTTGCGCCCGGCGCTCTTGAGTACGCCCTTGCCTCCGTCGGCGAGTTTGAGTTCCGGCGGGCAGGCCGCGGCCAGCTCCACGAGTTCGTGGTCGAGGAACGGCACCCGGGCCTCCAGCCCCCAGGCCATGGTCATGTTGTCCACGCGCTTCACCGGGTCGTCGACGAGCATCACGTGGGTGTCGAGGCGGAGCGCCGCGTCCAGGGCGGTCTCCGCGCCGGGGGTGGCCATGTGTTCCGTGACGAAGCGGCCCGAGACGTCGTGGCCGGGCAGCATGTGGGGCTGGAGGATCCGGGCGAGGTCGGCGTGCGAGCGGTCGAAGTACGTCGCCGCGTACCGCTCCGGCTCCTCGGCGCGCGGGACGCCGGCCAGGTCGGGGTACCAGTGGTAGCCCGCGAAGACCTCGTCGGCGCCCTGGCCGCTCTGCACCACCTTCACGTCCTTGGAGACCAGCTCCGACAGGAGGTAGAAGGCGGCGACGTCATGGCTGATCATCGGCTCGCTCATCGCCGCGACGGCGCCGTCCAGGGCCATGGACAACCGGTCGGAGGGGACCATCAGCTGCCGGTGGTCGGTGCCGAACTCGCGGGCGATCAGGTCCGAGTAGTGGAACTCGTCGCCCGCCTCGCCGCCCACCGACTCGAAGCCGACGCTGAAGGTCATCAGATCGCGCTGGCCCTCGTCGGCCAGCAGCCCGACGATCAGGCTGGAGTCGAGGCCGCCGGAGAGCAGCACGCCCACCGGAACATCGGCGACCATCCGCCGGCGGACGGCCGTGCGCAGTGCGTCGAGCACCGCGTCCCGCCATTCGTCGGCGCTCATGCCGTCGTCTCCGGGCCGCCGGGTGTACGACGGCTGCCAGTAGCGTTCGTCCCGGTGGGTGCCGTCCGGCTCGATGACGCGGACCGTGGCGGGCGGCAGTTTGCGCACGCCGTTGAGGACGGTGCGTGGGGCGGCGACGGTGGCGTGCCAGCTGAGGTACTGGTGGACGGCGTACGGGTCCAGCGAGGTGTCGACGTCACCGGCGGCGAGCAGCGCGGGCAGCGAGGAGGCGAAGCGGAGCCGGCCGGGTGTCCGCGCCAGGTACAGGGGTTTGATGCCGAGGCGGTCGCGGCCCAGGACCACCCGGCCCGTGCGGTGTTCGACCAGAGCGAAGGCGAACATGCCGTGGAAGTGCCGTACGCAGGCGGTCCCCCACTGCTGGTAGGCCTTCAGTACGACTTCGGTGTCCGACGTCGACTCGAAGCGGTGCCCGAGGCCGCGCAGCTCCTCGCGCAGCTGACGGTAGTTGTAGACGCAGCCGTTGAAGACGCCCGTGATCCCGTGGTGGGGGTCGGTCATCGGCTGTGCGCCGAGCTCCGACAGGTCGATAATCTTCAGCCGTCGATGACCCAGCGCCACCGCGTTCCGCGTCCAGACGCCCTCGCCGTCGGGGCCTCTCGGCGCAAGCCGGTCGCTCATGCGGCCGACGGCCTCCAGGTCGGGGCGCCGGCCGTCGAACCGGATCTCTCCGCTCAGACCGCACATGGCCTCACGCCCCCTTCCGTGTGCGCCCGCGGGTGCGCCGGGCGGCCCTCTCGTGACGAGCACGGGCCGGGAGGTTCTTGCCGTACATGGGGGAACCTTTCTGGAGCCGGGCGGCCGGAGCGACACGGCGGCCGACGGGTCCGCCCGTCGGGCGCGGGGCCGCTCCGGCTCTCGCGCGCGTCGGCGTCAGAGGCCGACGACCTCCGGCGCGCCGGGGCCGAAGGGCGCGTCCGACACGACGGCCTTCGGGGAGGCGAGGTTCACGCGGGCGAAGGACCTGCGCCTGGGGAGGTTGCGTTCGCCTCGGGTCTCCGCGATCAGGGTGTCGACGCAGGACCGCAGGTCCTCTTCCTCGGCCCTTCGGCGCATGCGCCGGGCGGCGCTTCCGTCGGCCAGGATCTCCTCCGCCAGCGAGTTCACCGTCTGCCAGTCGCCGTGGGCTTCCAGCGCGGGGCGAAGGCGGCCGAGCAGCTGCCGGACGACCGCGGCGGCCGGTGCCTCCTGCCGGGTCTCGGGGTCCACCAGGGTGCCTTCGAGACCGGACCGGGCGGCCCGCCAGGAGGCGCCGCGCAGCCAGTCGTGCTTGCCCTGGCAGTCCGGGGCCGTCCCCTTGCGGAGCCGCTCGCGTGCGTCCGTCACCAGGGCTCGGAAGAGTCCGGCGATGAGGACGACGGTCTCGACGCGGGGGCACGCGTCGCAGAGGCGCAGCTCCAGGGTCCGCACGTGCGCGGAGGGGCGGACGTCGTAGTAGATCATTCCGGCGTCGCTGATGACGCCGGACTGGACGAGTTCCTCCAGGAAGGCGTCGTAGTCGGCCCCGCTGGTGAAGCAGCCGGCCGGGCCCGCGGTGGGCCAGCGCTGCCACATCAGGGTGCGCCAGCTGGCGTAGCCGGTGTCGGAGCCCTGCCAGAACGGCGAGCTGGCGGACATCGCCAGGAGGACGGGCAGCCAGGGGGCGACGGCGCACATCACGCGGACCGCGGTGTCGCGGTCGGGGATGTCCACATGCACCTGGGTACCGCAGATGAGCTGCTCGTCGGCGATCTGGCGGTACTCCTCGATCATCTGGTGGTACCGCGCGTCGGCCGTGGGATGTCCGGACGCGCCGGGGGCCAGTGGTGCCGTGCCCGCGGCCAGGACGGCGAGCCCCTGCGAGGAGGCGGCGGCGTCGAGACGCTGCCGGGCCACCGCGAGGTCGGCGTACAGATCGTGCAGGGACATGTGCACGCCGCTGTTCGACTCCACGGTGGACTGATGCAGCTCCGTGGTGAAGTTCCGGCGAGGCAGTCGTCTCAGGATCGAGTTCGCCCGGGGTACGAGCAGTCCGCTCTCCACCTCCAGGACGTGGAACTCTTCCTCCACTCCGATGCGCATGTATGTCACTCCTTGGGGTGTGCCCGAGCGTCTGCCCGTTCAAGGGGTGGGCCTCGCGGACGACCCCTTCGTGCGTCTCAGGTGCCCCTCGGAGCGTGGTTTACGCCCCTGAGGACGTTGGTGATCTTCGCGTGCCCTGGTTCACCGCGGCGACGAGTGCTCGTCCGGGGTGGACGGTCCCGGGCGGACTGACGGGATCGAGCATCGCCGCCCGGGGACCGACGTGGACCACCTTGCCGTCCCGCAGGGTGAAGCCGCGCGGCTGGTTCGTCTCATGGGTTCCCGCAGTACCCGGACGGAGCGGCCGAACCGGATGACCGGCGAACCGTACCCGCACGGCACGACACCGCCGGAAGCTGGTCGGGCCGCTGGAGAACGCCTGCTCGTGATCGAGGAAGCGACGGCCCGCCTGCCATAAGTGCCCGGGAGGGCAGCCGCTACACCTACCTGCCGGGCGTCACAGGAGCGCCGTCTCCGGCTCCCCGGCCAGCCCCAGTCGGTGGAGGTGTTCGAGGGCGTCGAGCAGGCGGGTGCTCCGGTACCAGGTCAACCAGGTTCCCGCCTGGACGGCGATCTCGTCCAGGGCCGCCAGCCCGGCCCGGGTGGCGGCGCGGTTCGGACGCGTGTGGTGGGTGGAGAAGACCGCGTGCCGCAGGCCGTCCGGGCCGAGTACGGGTGTGCTCTGCAGGGAGCGGCTGCCGCCCTCCAGCAGCACGGCGCGGGCCTCTTCCTCGTAGACCGGGTCGGTGGCGACGTCGTCGACCACGACCCGCTGTCCGGAGCGGGCGGCCAGCGCGCAGGCGGTGCCGCCGCCGTCGACGACGCCGAAGTGGTCCCACAGTTCCGCGGGGAAGCCGCGCTGCGACTCCAGCCACAGCGCCCCGCTGACGGGATCGATCAGGTGGACGTCACCCTTGTCGGTCGCCGTCGCCTCGCAGGCGGCGGCGCACAGCGCGTCCAGGAACTCGGCCTGCGAGAGGGCGTCGGCGTCGGCTCCCCGGGTGAAGGTGAGGTGCGGGGCCGCGGTACGGCGGCGGCCGGGGAACCACACCGAACTGCCGTGCCGGGGACGGGGAGTTCGCGTGACGGCGGCGGCCAGCCAGCGCGGCTTGAGGTGGTAGCGCTGGGCGGCGGCGCTCAACAGGGCCATTCCTTCGGCGGGTTCGGCCAGGTCGTAGCGTTCGCAGAGCATTCCCTGGGCCATCGCGATGACCGGCTTGCTCAGCAGCGCGCGGCGGGAGCCCTCCCCCGATCCCCCCGCTGCCGCCGCGACGGCGGAGTGCAGGGCGCCCCGGCCGGGTTCGGGCTCGGCCGGCGCGGTGTCCCGCACGTCGCCGAACGCGGCCCGGACCGAGGGCAGGCACTCCAGCTCGGACGCCCCGCCTCGGACGCGTCGCAGGGCGCGCAGCACGACGGGTGAACAGCCGGCGAGCCGCACGCTCCGTCCCTGGGCGCGGCATAGGTCGGCGAACCGGACCGTCACGGCGGCCCCCGCCGCCGACATCGTGGTGACGTGTGCCATGTCGACGATCAGGTCGGCCCGGCCCGGCGCGGCCAGCGCCGCCTCCAGGATCGCGCAGGCTTCGTCGTTCACGTCGCCGGTGAGCTCCACGACCACCAGCCGTCCGGTGGCCAGGCCCGGCGCGGCGGCCTCCAGGGCGATTGCCGCCTTCACTCGCATCCTCGCTCCCACCCTCGACGGTACGCCGGCTCCCGGCGGTCGAGACGCAAGTGCCCCGCGCGGGACGTTTTTCACCCCTGTCCACGGATGTATACGGCGGGGACGTCGCGGCGGTGGCGGGGTGCGGACCGCCGGGCCCGGGTCGGCGCCGCCAGGACCGGCGGGCGGGGGCCACAACAACGGTGCTGCGCAAGGCAGTTACCCGCTGACGGCCCGGACCGACGGCCAGGTAGAGGCGAGAGCGCGCACCGCGAGGTCACCGCCGTACACCTGGCGGAGGGCAACACGGCCGAAGCGCTACGGCACTTCGAGTCCTACCGCGGCAGGCTGCGCAACGAACTGGGCCGCTCCCCCTCCACCGGATACCGCCGCATGCTCGCGCCCTACCTGGGCCGGCCGCTGGACGCGGACGCGCCCTGACTCATCCGTCGGCGAGGCGCGCGGCGCACCGCCCGACGCCCACCGAGAGGACGGCACGGCCATGGCGCAGGACTTCGCGACACCCGACGACGACGCGCTCGATGTGCACTTCATCGGCGACGCCACGCTGCTGCTCCGCTACGGCGGGCTCACCCTGCTCACCGATCCCAACTTCCTGCACCGCGGCCAGTACGCCTACCTCGGCTACGGACTCCTCACCCGCCGGCTGACCGAACCTTCGATGATGACGCAGTCCGAGTTCTGCAGGTCCTGGAGGAAGGTGGTGGCGCCGCCGCGGCCGAAGGACGTGCCGAGGCCGGCGACGGTGGAACTGTGGCAGACCCGCGCCTGGTTCTCCACCTGGACGATGCCGAGCCCGGTGAACAGCTTCTTGATGAGGTAGTTCTCCTCGTTGTCCAGCGTCGCGCCGCCCAGGCTGGCGATGCCGAGCGTGCGGTTCACCCGGGCGCCGTCCTGCTCCCACTGCCAGGTCTCCCGCCGGGTCCGCACCACCCGGTCGGCGACCATGTCCATCGCCGTCTCCAGGTCCAGCGGCTCCCAGTCGGTGCCGTGCGGGCGCCGGTAGAGCACCTCGTAGCGCCGTGCCTCGCCCGTGGTCAGCTGGAGCGACGCGGAGCCCTTGGGGCAGAGCCGGCCGCGGCTGACCGGTGAGTGGGGGTCGCCCTCGATCTGCACGATCTTGTCGTCCTTGACGTACACGTCCTGCGCGCAGCCGACGGCACAGTAGGGACAGACCGACTTGACCACCTTGTCCGCGGTCTCGGTACGGGCCCGCAGGCTCCGGCTGTGCCGGGACCGGGCGGCGGCGCCACGCCCCAGCGGGTCGTCACCCGTGAGCTGCCGGAAGACCGGCCACTCCTCGATCCATGTGCGCACGCCCATGGCCCGTACCTTTGAGCCGCGCGGTGGTCCGGCCGGACCGGTTCGCCGCCCCGGGTGTCCCGCGGAAGGGGTTCGACAACCCGGCTCTCCCGAGCAGTCGTCCTGCGGCCCACTTCAACAGCGGGAGGCGAGGACGTGCTCGGCGGGTGTCGTACGGCCTGACCCGTCCGGTGGGGAGAATCACCCGCTCGGCCCTGGGCCGCCCGCGCCGGGCCGCCCGCCCGGGGTTCGGGGCTCAGCGCCCGCCGCGCCCCTCGAAGTCCCGTCGTACGGCCGCGCCCTCGTCCTCGACCAGACTCGCCGCGTCGCCGGGCACGTCCAGGACGGCCGCGCAGCGCTCGCAGAGCTTGTTGTCTCCGGCCGGGGTGCCGCACGCCTTGCAGAACCGGCTCGTCCTCAGTTCCTCGGTCTTCTCCGTCATGACCTCTCCGAAAGGGGTGAACAGTGCTGTCCGCCGGGTGCCCCGAGCGGGGGCCGGCAGTCATCGGTGCCGCGACGGTGGTCCGTCGGCCGGCCGCGCCGGGGCGTCGGGCGCGTGGAAGCAGGCGCTCACCGACTTGCCGTGCGGGCAGGCTCGCGACTCCCAGGTGTCGGCCATCGCGTCCACGAGGACCATGCCGCGCCCGCCGAGCCGCTCCGGGTCGGCCTCGCGGGGAGTGGGCAGGTCACCGGACTTGTCGTGCACGGAGACATGCAGGCAGTGGTCGTCACAGGTGATCACCAGCTGGGCGCTGCTGTGGGCGTGCCGGTAGGCGTTGGTCACCAGCTCGGAGACGGTGAGCAGGACGGCGTCCACGGTCTGCGGAGCGGTGGTGGTCCACCCGAGCGTCTTCAGATGTTCCCGCGTCCAGTCACGGGCTGCCTTCACTTCGCAGTCCAACGGCAGGGTGCGGGCCCAGCCCACTGCCCGGAGCGACGAGCCTTCCACGGCGGTCCTTTCTCGTTCTGCGGCGTGCGGCGCCCGGCCCCGTCCGGCATCGGTCGGGGGAACGCCTCGACGGCGCCCGGTGGGGCCGGGCCGCGCACGCGTGCGGTGCGTGGGGTCAGCGGCGACCGCGGAGCTTGCCCAGCAGGAGCCGGGCCTGTTCGCGGCGGCGCGGGTCGGCGGCGGCTCGGCGTACCTGTTCGGCGGCGCGCCGTCCCTGGGGGCTCCTGGCGAACTGCTTGATGCGCTCCGTCATGCCCGGCATGACGCTCCTCTCCTCGAAGTACCGTGCTCGTTCCTGTGTCGGCTACCCCCGACGGATCGGCTCAGCCCTCTCGGACGCACAGCGGACGAACAGGGCCAGGAGGAAGGTCCTCCGCGACGGCGCGCCGTCAACTCCCCGGCGCCGAGCGCGAGATGATCGCCCGCCGATCCGGCCCTCCGGCCCGCTCCCAACCGGCAGGCAGGGGCGGCCAGTTGAGGGCGGTCGGAGAGGGGCGGCGACCGGAAGCGCTGACCGGCCGCGCCCTCAGAAGGCGTACCGGACGCGCAGCCACGGCGCGTTGGCCGCCAGCAGCTGCCGGATGCGGGTCAGTGCGTCCCGCTTGATCTGCTGGGTGTAGCGGACGTTGAGCGCGCCGTTCTGGGAACGCTTCGTCTCCTGCGCGGCCGGCTGCCACAGGACGTCTTCGGCCCGGGGGTGCCAGCCCAGGTTGACCTCGTGGAGCGACTGGTTGTGGGTGAGCATGATGATCTCGGCCGCCGCCTGTTCCTTCACGCGGGCGGGCAGTACGTCGTCGAGATGGGTGAACAGGTCGGCCCAGTCCCGCTCCCAGCCGGGGCGCAGGACCACGGGCGAGAGGTTGAAGTGGACCTCGTACCCGGCGTCGAGGAAGTCGGCCGCGGCGGCGATCCGCTCGGGGATCGGACTGGTGCGGATGTCCAGCAGCCGGGCGTCGTCGGCGGGCATGAGGGAGAAGCGCACCCGGGTACGCCCCTGGGGGTCGAGCGCGAGCAGGTCGGGGTTGACGAACTTGGTCGCGAAGGAGGCCTTGGCCGTCGGCAGGGTGCGGAACGCGGCGATGAAATCCGCCGTGTTGTCGCAGACCAGGGCGTCGACGGAGCAGTCGCCGTTCTCGCCGATGTCGTAGACCCACGACTGGGGGTCGCACTGGTTGGGCTCGGTCTTGAGGCCCTGGGCGCGGACGTGGCGCCGGACGTGGGCCACGATCGCCTCGATGTTGGTGAACAGGGTGATGGGGTTGGCGTAGCCCTTGCGGCGCGGGACGTAGCAGTAGGCGCAGGCCATCGCGCAGCCGTTGGAGGCGCCCGGGGCGATCCAGTCGGCCGACCTGCCGTTGGGGCGGGTCGCGAGCGAGTGCTTGACGCCGAGGACCAGCGTCTCGGTCTTGACGCGGACCCACCGGCCGACGTTGCCGTCGTTGCCGTGGAGGGAGGGAATGCCCCAGTGGCCGGGGACCTCGGTCACGCGCACACCGGGCAGCCGGGCCATGATCTGCCGGCCGCGCGGCGAGTCGAGAGCCGCCGGCTCCGCGTAGACCTCCCGCACGTCGAGCAGCCGGCGTGCCGCCGGACTGTCGCGGAAGGTGCTCGTCGCGCTCGGTGCCGGCGCGGTCTCCGACCAGTCGAAAAGCGCTTGCTGCCCAGGCTCACCCGAGTCGGACTCCGATGGCTGCCGCACGTCCCTCTCCTCACTTTCCATGTCCCCAATGTGGTCAAGGCCGGCAAACGCGGCATTGTTCCTCGGAGCGCGGACGTGCCGGTGAATGGTCCAGTCGGCTTTGTGTGCACTTCATCGGGGTGAACGGCGCCCGGCCAGGGCACTCGTGATCGTGGCCGACCGCCGGGCGGGCCGTTCCCCCAGGCGGGGCTTGCGATAAGGAGTGAGGAGCATGGACCGGAAGCGTGAGGCCGGCGGACGCCGGATGCTCACCGATCTGCTGGCCGCCAGCCATCTCATGCCCATCGACCGGCTCCCGCGGGCCGTGGTGGAGCACGCGCGGGCCGCCGGGTTGACCCAGGTCCTGATCTACCTCGGTGACCTGCAACGACGGGTGCTGCGCCTCCTCACCGGCGAGGGTGTGTCCGGGGCGGGACACGAGACGGAGCTGCAGATCGACGGCACCACTGCGGGGCGCACCTACCAGTACGGCCGCGTCCTGGCCGGCGGGCCGCCGGAGAGCGAGGGCTCCTCGTGGTGGGTGCCGCTCCTGGACGGCACCGAGCGCCTCGGGGTGCTGTACGTGGAAGCCGAGCGGGACGACGCCCGCACTCGGGAGGACCTGGACGGGCTCGCGGCCCTGCTCGCGCTCATCATCGTCAGCAAGCGGGCCTCCAGCGACACCCTGGCGAAGCTGAGCCGCACCGAGCCGCTGAACCTCGCCGCCGAGATGCAGTGGAACCTGATGCCTCCCAGCGCCTACGCCGACGGGCGGGTGGTGATCTGCGCGTCGATGGAACCGGCCTACCGGATCAGCGGCGACGCCTACGAGTACGCGACCGACGGCCCCCTGGTGCACCTGTCCGTCTTCGACGCGATGGGCCACGACACCGCGGCCGGCCTGTGCGCCGCGCTCGCGCTGGGTGCCTGCCGCAACGCCCGCCGGGCCGGGGCGGATCTCGTCGCCAAGAGCGAGGCGGTGGAGGCGGCGCTGATCGAGCAGTACGACCACCACCGCTACGCCACCGGCGTCCTGGCGACCCTGGACACCCGTACGGGCATGCTGAGTTGGGTCAACCGCGGCCACCACCGGCCCCTCGTCATCCGCGGCAACCGCTGGACCTCGCACCTGGACTGCCCGCCCGCGCACCCCATGGGCACCGGGCTGGGGCTCGAATGCACGCCCTGTCAGGAGCAGTTGGAGCCCGGCGACCGCATCGTGCTGTACACCGACGGCATCATCGAAGCGCGCGGCCCGGGCGGCGACGAGTTCGGCCTCGCGCGCTTCACCGACTTCATCATCCGCCACCACGCCGACGGCCTGCCCGTCCCCGAAACCCTGCGCCGCCTGGTCCACGCCGTCCTCGCTTACCACGACGGCGAGCTCCAGGACGACGCCACCGTCCTGCTGTGCGAGTGGATCGGCCCCGACACGGACGCGACGGAACACGTCGCCGCCCTGTCCGGCCTGCCGGAGAGCAACACGGTCCCGACGCACACCAGCCAGCCCACAAGGAGCCGTTCATGAGTGCCGACACCCCGCAGCTGCGTCTGGCCGAGGACCCCGAGGCCCGGCTCGCCGTGGCCACCGTGTCCGGGGACCTGGATGTGGGCAGCGCGCCGGCCGTGTACCAACTGGCGCTGGAGGCGATCTCCCGCTGGCCCCGCGTGATCATCGATCTCTCGGGCGTCACGTTCTGCGACTCGTCCGGCTTCAACGCCCTGCTGCGGCTACGACGCCGGGCCCAGGAAGCCGGCAACCGACTGTCGCTGGCCGCCCCGCCCACCCAGGTGACACGCCTGCTCACCCTCACCGGAGCGGGCGCCCTCTTCCCGGTCTACGACAGTCTCGCGGACGCCCGGGCGGAGCGGCACAGCGAGGACGACGCCTGACACCTGACAGTTGCCACCTGACGCCTGACACCGACTAGGCCCGCCGACGCGCTTGCGCAGCGCGGTGCGGCGGGCCTCGTCGTCACCCCTGGCGACCCTGTCTCCTGTGTCGCCCGTGTCGCCCGTGTCAGTCCTGGCGGAACGCCGACCGGCCGTCGCGCCACGCCTCCAGGAGGTGGGCCGACAGCCGGTCCTCCAAGTAGGTGGTGACGTCGGCCCCGAAGGCGATGTCCGACTCCAGGTGCGGCTCGTCGGCGAGCAGTCCGCCGATCACCTCACGGCGTACGACCTGCTCGTGGACGGCGTCCGCCTCCACGTGCTCCGCGTAGAAGCGCTCGGCCGCGGGGCCGGCGCCGGTACGCCGCATCGCGGCGGCGAGCCGGCGGGAGCCTGGCGACGAGGTGACCTCGACACAGGCGAAGTGCCCGACCAGTGCGCCGCGCCGCGCCCGGTGCAGCCCGAACAGGGTCATCATGTTCACGACGGCGAGGGCAGGTGCGGGGGCCACGTCCAGGTAGTGGCCGTAGCGGGTGTCGAGCCCGAGGTCCGTCATCAGGTCGGCGAAGAGCTGGGCGTGGATGTTCTCGGCCCGGCCGGCACCGAACTCGTCGTACTCGATGGCCACCATCCCGGCCTTGGCGCGCCCGGACAGCCGGGGGATCACCCAGGCGTGGGGGTCGGCCTCCTTGAGGTGGTAGAGCGAGCGCAGGGCGGCGTACTCCCGGATCTGCCACAGCTCCCCGCTGTGCTCCAGGTAGTGGGCCACGCTGTCGCTGTGGTCGGTGGACTCCACCAGCAGTTCGCCGATGGCGTCGTCGACCGAGCGGCCGGCGGGCACGTCGGCGCGCAGAGCGTCCAGGAAGCGGTCTTCGAGCGCCCGGCGCAGCGGCATCAGGGCGGGGTCCCACTCACGGTCCTCCGCGACGTCGGCGAACCCGCGGTAGTGCAGTTCGTAGAGCGCGTACAGGGCCAGGTGCAGGTCCTCCCCGTACGGGTCGGCGGTGGCGGCCCCGGCGAGGTCCGGAGGCGCCTGCTGTGGAGACGAGAGGGTGGCGAACAGACCGGCCGAGAGCGGTCCTCTGGCGGCGGGCAGGGAGGAGGAGCCGGCAGGGGTGTGGTCAGTGGTCGTCGCCGTCATGGGTGTCCTTCTGGTCGTTGCCGTGCGCTGCGTCGCGGCCTTCGCGGCGGCGGCCTTCGGCGGGTTTCGTGCGACGGCGGTGGCTGGTGTCGCACCACGGTTGGCTGCGGCTGCGGCGGCAGGTGCAGATCGCCACGAGGAAGCGGTCGGAGGTGGCGATGGTGCCGTCCTCCTGGACGATCTCCACCGGTCCTTCGACGAGGATCGGGCCCTCGCGGTCGACGGTCACGCGCCTGGCCCGGTCAGATTCGTTCGGCACGGATGACCACCAGTTCCTCTTTGTCGTCGTCGGGGCCGATCAGGCCCTGGGCGCGCAGCCACGGCAGCCGCTTGGTCATCACGGGGCCGAAGGGGACGAGGGCCCGGTCGGCGACCGCGCAGCGCATGCCGGTGGCGGTCAGCCGGCTCAGCGTCTCGTCGGCGCCACAGAGCCCCGAGTGCACCATGAGCAGCACCCCGTGCGGCCGGAGCAGGTCCCGGGCGTGGGCGCAGATCCGGTCGAGGGCGAGCCGCCCGCTGTGTCCGGCGTCCCAGGCGACCGCGGGTGTGTGCGGGCCGGGGCTGTGTCCGTGCGGGGCGGGCACGTACGGCGGGTTGCTCACCAGCATGTCGAAGCGCTGCCCCGACACCGGTCCGGTGAGGTCGCCGTGGAGCGCCCGGACCCGGTGTCCGGCGCGGGCGGCGTTCAGCCGGGCGGTCATCACCGCCCGCCGGGAGATGTCGGTCGCCCATACGCGGGCGCCCCTGCGGGCGGCCAGCAGGGCGAGCGCGCCGCTGCCCGTGCAGACGTCGAGGACGTCCATGCCGGGCGAGATCCCTTCGGCGTCGAGCGCCTGGGCGAGGAGGTAGGTGTCTGCCTGGGGGGCGTAGACCCCGGGAAGCGTCCACAGGCGCCCGAGATCGGCGGCCCGTGCGGGGGCGGTCGTCATCCGAGGCCTCCATGAGGGTAGGAACTGGTACGGATCGTGCTCGGTCCCGCCTCGCGCGTGCCCACCGCGTTCGGATGGGGGGAGCCCACGGACCGGCGCGACTCGAAGGCCGTACTGGCCTCCTGCCCTGTGACAGCTGTCGCATGCTGTGGTGCGCGGGGCCGTGTTCGCCGAGGTCCGGCCCTCCGGTGCGCGGGCCGCCGCGCACTCCCCCGCACGGCGGCCCGCGCACCGGAGGCGGGACGCCCCGATCAGCTGTCTGGGAACGGGCCGGCCACGGTAGGCATGCTGTGTGCAGACCTTTCTCCCCTATCCCGGTTTCACGCGCTCCGCCGCCGTCCTGGACCCGGCGCGTCTCGGCAAACAGCGGGTCGAGGCCCTCCAGGTGCTGCGCGGCCTGACCGTCCCCGGATACGGCTGGCGGCACCATCCCGCGGTACGCATGTGGACCGGCTACGAGGAGGCGCTGGTCCGCTACGGCCTCGACATGTGCGCGGTGTGGGTGGCGGAGGGCCGCGCCGACACCTGCGCCACCACGATGACGACCGACTTCGCGCGGCACCGCCCCGGCGCGGCCGTACGTTCCCAGGAGGAGCTGGCCGACGCCGGGGAACTGCCGCCCTGGCTGGGCGACCCGGCCTTCCACCGCAGCCACCGGTCGGCGCTGGTGCGCAAGGCGCCGGAGCTGTACCGCCCGCTCTTCCCGGACGTGCCCGACGACCTGCCCTACGTCTGGCCGGGGTCCGACCGGGCGGTGTGAGGGGCAGGTGCCGGCGCTCAGGGGCGCGCAGTCGTGTGGGCGCACGGTGACACGTCGTCGGTTCAGGGGCGCAGCAGGGTCTTGATCATGCCGTCCTTCTTCGCCTGGAAGGTGGCGTAAGCCTGCGGTCCCTCGGCCAGTGGCAGGTGGTGGGTGGCGAAACCGTCGACGCCGAGCGGGTCCCCGTCGGTGAGGAGGGGCAGGATCTCCGGCACCCAGCGCCACACGTTCGCCTGACCCATGCGGAACTGGAGCTGCTTGTCGAACATGCGCAGCAGCGGCATCGGGTCGACGGCCCCGCCGTACACCCCGGAGATCGAGACGGTGCCGCCGCGCCGTACGAGGTCGATGGCCGCGTAGAGGGCGCCGAGCCGGTCCAGGCCGGCCTTCTCCATGAAGGGCTGGGCGAGCGCGTCGGGGAGCAGTGCGGTCGCCCACTGGGCGGCCTTGGTCACCGGGTTGCCGTGCGCCTCCATGCCGACGGCGTCGATCACCGCGTCGGTGCCCCGGCCGCCGGTCAGTTCGCGCACCGTGTCCCCGAGGTCCTTCTCGTGCCGGCGCAGGTCCAGGCAGGTGACGCCGTGGGCGGCGGCGCGGTCGAGGCGTTCGTTGACGAGGTCCACGCCGATGACCAGTCCGGCGCCGCGGTGCTGGGCGATGCGGGTGGCCATGTCGCCGATGGGGCCGAGCCCGAGGACGGTGAGCGAGCCGCCGGGCGGCACGGCCGCGTACTCGACGGCCTGCCAGGCGGTCGGCAGTACGTCCGAGAGGTAGACGAACCGGTCGTCGGCCGGCCCGTCGGGCACCTTGATCGGCAGCGTGTTGCCGAACGGCACCCGCAGGTACTCGGCCTGTCCGCCCGGGACCTGTCCGTACAGCTTGGTGTAGCCGAAGAGGGAGGCGCCGGTGCCGTGCGCGTGGACCTGTGTGGTCTCGCACTGCGACTGAAGGCCCTGGGAGCACATGAAGCAGGTGCCGCAGGAGACGTTGAACGGGATGACGACCCGGTCGCCGGGGGCGAGGTCGCGGACCTCGGGGCCCACCTCCTGGACGACGCCCATGGCTTCGTGCCCCAGGATGTCGCCCGGGTCGAGGAACGGCCCCAGAACCTCGTACAGGTGCAGGTCGGAGCCGCAGATGCCGGTGGAGGTGACGCGTACGATCACGTCGTCGGGCTGTTCGATGGCCGGGTCGGGGACCGTCTCCACCCGGACGTCCCGCCGGCCCTGCCAGGTCAGTGCACGCATGCTGTCCGCCTTCTCGCTTCTGCGTCGGCCAGTGACCTTCACGGCCGCGTGGGTCCCGGTGGCACCCACGGCCGGCCGCTCACGTGGTCTCCGGCCGGCCGGGGTGCCGTGGCGCGCGCTACGGGAGCGGTGTGCCACCGGTGGCGTTGACGATCTCCGCGGTGATGTAGCTCGCTTCGGGGGAAGCGAGGAAGACATAGGCGGGCGCCATTTCCGCGGGCTGGGCCGGACGCCCCAGGGGTGACTGTTTGCCGAACTCCGAGGTGTCCGGGAGGGTCGCGGGGATCAGGGGTGTCCAGACCGGTCCCGGGGCCACGGCGTTGACCCGCACGCCGTCGGCGGCGACCATCTGGGCCAGCCCCTGGGTGAAGGTCACGATGGCGCCCTTGGTCATGGCGTAGTCGAGCAGGTGGGGACTGGGCTTGTACGCCTGGACCGAGGTGGTGTTGATGATGGAACCGCCGCGCGGGATGTGCGGCAGGGCCATCTTCGACAGCCAGAACATGCCGTACAGGTTGGTCCGCAGCACCCGGTCGAACTGCTCGGTGGTGATGGCGCCGATGCCGTCGGGCTGCGCCATCTGATAGGCGGCGTTGTTGACGAGGACGTCGATGCGGCCCCACTCCGCGACCGCGCGCTCGATCAGGCGCCGGCACTGCTCCTCGTCGCGGATGTCACAGGGGACGGCCACCGCCGTACGGCCGGCCTCCTCGACGAGGCGGGTGGTCTCCGCGGCGTCCTTCCCCTCCTCGGGGAGGTAGGTGAACAGCACGTCGGCGCCTTCCCGGGCGAAGGCCAGCGCGACCGCGCGGCCGATGCCCGAGTCGCCGCCGGTGATGACCGCCTTGTGGTCGTGGAGCCGTCCCGAACCGCGGTAGGAATCCTCGCCGTGGTCCGGCGGCGGGTCCATGGGGCCGGTCCAGCCGGGGTGCCGCTGGTCCTGCTGCGGGAAGTCCGGTTCGGGCTGCCGGGGCTGTGAAGGGGGTGTCTCGGACAACGGATCGTCCTTCCTGCTGAACGGGCTGCTGACGCGGACCGGGCACCCCGGGAGCGTCCTCGCGCCGTGCGGCGGGGACCGTTCCGCTCCGAGAGGGTCGTTCTGTCCGCGTAGGGCGGAGTGCCCCCTAATCGTTGATCCAATCGGCTCCGTGGTGATTACTCTCCGATACCGGGAGAGGGTGTCCGTCCACCGCCGCCTCGCCGCCCGCGCCCAGTGGTCCGGTCGGCGCGACGCCCCCCTCCCCGTCCAGCTGCCGCATCAGCCGCCGGGAGCGGAGCACGACGAGCGGCGGCAGCCAGGGACGCGCCACATGGCACCTCCACGCGGGCGAAAGAGGGGGGAGAGAGCGCCGTCCGGCCCAGGATGCCCCGGATCGCGGCACGCGGCGCCCCGGCCGTCGCCGGCCCGCCGCCGTCCGCGCGCGGGTGTGTGTACCCCGGCCTAGCGTGGGAACGCGCAGCGGAGGACGCGACACTTCCAAGGGCGGAGGAACGCATGGCCGTACGGCACCGTTTGATCAGGAAGCCTCCCGAGGACGTCTGGGCCGTCCTGGCCACCGGCGAACGGTACGGGGACTGGGTCGTGGGTACCTCGCGGGTCGATCCCGCCGAGGGGCAGTGGCCCGAGCTGGGGGCGACGGTCCGCTACGAGATCAAGGTCGGGCCGCTCACCCTGCACAACCAGACCGTCGTGCGCCGCAGCGAACCCCGCACCCTCCTCGAACTCGAGGCAAACAGTGGGCCGTTGGGCACCGCGAGGATCGCGATCGAGCTGCGCCCCTGGGGCGAGGACACCCTGGTCGTCCTCGACGAACATCCGTTGCGCGGTGCGGGCGGAGCCTTGCACAACGGCCTGCTGGACGTGGCGTTGCAGCTGCGGCACCGCGCCATGCTCGGCCGTCTCGCCCGGCTGTGCGAGGAGGAGGACTCCCCCGGCCCCGCTCAGGGACGACCACGGCCGCGCCCGCGCCCGGTCTGAGCCGGGCAGCGCGTCTCGGAGACGGTCGCGCCACCGGGCGCGACACCACCCATGGAGCCGGGAGCTGGGCATGGCGGACGCTGTAGTGATCGGGGCGGGCCCCAACGGGCTGGTCGCGGCGAACCTGCTGGCCGACGCGGGCTGGAGTGTGGAGGTCCTGGAGGCCCAGGACGAGCCGGGCGGAGCGGTCCGGCACGACCACGGGGTCGACCCCGAGTTCTCCAGCGATCTCTTCAGCGCCTTCTATCCCCTGGCCGCCGCCTCCCCGGTCCTGGCCGGTCTGCGCCTGGAGAAGGAGGGGCTCGACTGGACCCACGCCCCGAAGGTGCTCGCCCACCCGCTGCGGGACGGGCGCTGCGCGGTGCTCAGCCGTGACGTGGAGGAGACCGTCGCCAGCGTGGAGGCGTTCGCGCCGGGTGACGGGGCGGCGTGGAAGGAGCTGCACGAGGTCTGGGAGACACTGCGGCCCGGCGTCGTCGACGCGCTGTTCACGCCCTTCCCCCCGGTCCGCGCGGGGGCCCGGCTGGCGCTGCGGCTGCGGGCCGCGGGCGGGCTGCGGCTGGCCAGGACGATGGTGCTGCCGGTACGGCGGCTGGGCGAGGAGGAGTTCCGCGGCAAGGGCGGCCGGCTCCTGCTGGCCGGCAACGCCCTGCACGCGGACCTCGCACCGGAGGCGGCGGGCAGCGGCGGCTTCGGATGGCTGATGTCCATGCTCGCCCAGACCTACGGCTTCCCAGTCCCCGTCGGCGGCGCGGGTGCGCTCACCGCCGCTCTCGTCCGCCGGCTGACACGGCGCGGCGGGACCGTCCGGTGCGGGGAACGGGTCACCGAGGTCGTCGTCCGCGGCGGCCGGGCCGTCGGCGTCCGCACCGCGAGCGGCGGGGCGGTCCGGGCCCGCCGGGCGGTCCTGGCCGATGTGTCCGCGCCCGCGCTCTACGGCTCCCTGGTGGCCGAGGAGCACCTCCCCGCGCGGACGCTCGCGGATCTGCGGCGCTTCCAGTGGGACTTCGCGACGTTCAAGGTCGACTGGGCGCTGAACAGCCCCGTGCCGTGGAGCTGCCCGGAGGCCGCGCGGGCGGGGACCGTCCACCTCGCGGAGGGCGTGGACGGCCTCACCCGGTTCGCCGCGCAGATCGCCATGGGCCGCGTCCCCGACGAACCCTTCGTCCTCTTCGGCCAGATGACCACCGCCGACCCCAGCCGCTCGCCCCGGGGCACCGAGTCCGCCTGGGCGTACACCCACGTACCGCATCGGGTTCGGGGCGACGCCGGCGAGGACGGACTGACCGGCTCGTGGGACGCCCGCGAGCAGGAGGCGATGGCGGACCGGGTCGAGGCACAGGTCGAGCGCTACGCCCCCGGCTTCCGCGGCCTGGTCAGGGCCCGGCGCGTCCTCGCCCCGCCCACGCTGGAGAGCATGGACGCCAACCTGCACGGCGGCGCCATCAACAGCGGCACCACGGCGCTGCACCAGCAGCTGTTCTTCCGCCCGACCCCCGGCACCGGCCGTCCCGAGACCCCCGTCCCCGGCCTCTTCCTGGCCTCCGCCTCCGCCCACCCGGGAGGTGGCGTGCACGGCGCCCCGGGGGCGAACGCCGCGCGGGCGGCTCTGCGCCGGCAGCGCACCGCCGCCCTGTCCCGTCTCCAGAGGACGCTGACCCAACGCGACCGCAAGGGGGAGCGCTGACCGTCGGCCGTCATGGCGCATGTCACGTAAGGGCCCGGCCGGATCGTGGAATGCCCGGCCGTCGGCGGCCGCTGGACGGACTGTAGGCTTGCTCTTTTTCCGAAAAGCGCGCCCGAATTCGGCGTGCGTCCGTCCTCCTTCCCTCGCGCCCGTCCTCCTTCCCTCCCGGGCCGTCCCCGGACCGCTGTCGTGAAAGGTTCTCCCGCACCATGCCGTTGGCTCTGTTGGCCCTTGCTGTCGTCGCGTTCGGTATCGGTACGACGGAGTTCGCCACGATGGGGCTGCTGCCCCAGATCGCCGACGGGGTCGGCGTCTCCGTACCGCACGCGGGCAACCTCGTCTCGGCCTACGCCCTCGGTGTCGTCGTCGGCGCCCCCGTCCTGACGGGCATCGGAGCCCGCGTACCGCACAAGCGGCTGCTGCTGCTCCTGTCGGGACTGTTCGTGGTCGGCAACCTCGCGTCCGCCGTCGCGCCGACCTACGGCCTGCTCTTCGCCGCGCGCTTCCTGGCGGGGCTGCCGCACGGCGCGCTGTTCGGCGTGGGCGCTGTCGTCGCGTCCCGGCTGGTGGCCCCGGAACGGGCGGCGCGGGCGGTGTCGAAGATGTTCCTCGGGCTGACCGTCGCCAACATCGTCGGCGTTCCGGCCAGCACGGCGCTGGGGCAGCACCTGGGCTGGCGGGCGGCGTACGGCGCGGTCTCCGTCATCGGACTCGTGGCGCTCGCCTCGCTCGCCGTCCTCGTACCGCACCAGCCGCGCGGCCGACAGTCCGGCATCCGGCACGAGCTGCGGGCGATGGGCAACCGGCAGGTCGCGATCGGTCTGGCCACGGCCGTCGTGGGATTCGGCGGATTCTTCGCCGTCTACAGCTACCTGGTGCCCATGCTCACGCAGGTGACCGGCATCTCCGACTCCTCGACCACGCTCGTCCTCGCGCTCTACGGCGTCGGCATGACGCTCGGCACGCTGGTCGCGGGCCCGCTCACCGACCGTGCCCTGCGGCCGACCATGTACGGAGGGCTCGCGCTGCTCGGCGCGGCGCTGGTGACGTTCTACTTCACCGTCCACAGCACCGTGCCCGCGCTGCTGACGATCACCTTCATCGGGGCGATGGGCTCCTTCATCACCACCCCCGTGCAGATGCTGCTGATGGCCAAGGCGAAGGACGCCCCGACCATGGCCGCGGCCTCCAACCACTCCGCCTTCAACCTCGCCAACGCGGGCGGCGCCTGGCTCGGCGGCCTCGCCATCTCGGCGGGCTGGGGCTGGACCTCGCCCGACCTGGTCGGCGCGGGGCTCGCCGTGGCCGGTCTCGGGCTCGCCGTCACGGGCGGTCTGCTGGACCGCGGCGGCCGTCGCTCCGAGGTGGTCGCCTCGTCCGGCGCGGGGGCGGGGCAGCCGGCGGAAGCCCCGTGCCCGGAGTGAGGGACGACCGGAGGGCGACGGCGGCGCGCGCGGTCTCTGTGCGTGGACGGTCCCCTGGCCCGTGCCCGCCTTCGGTCTACAGTGGCCCCTCCGCCGGCGGAGGCGCCGGCCCGCACAGGGAATGGTGTTGATCCGTGGTCACCGTCGCGTATCAGGGCGAGTTCGGTTCCAATTCGGCCGCCGCCACCCAGCACCTCTTCCCCGGCAGCACGGAACTGCCCTGCACGAGTTTCGAGCAGGCGCTGGACGCGGTGACGCTCGGCAGCGCCGACCTGGCGGTGATCCCGGTGGACAACTCCGCCGCGGGCCGGGTGGCGGACGTGCACCATCTGCTCCCGGAGTCGGGCCTGTTCGTCATCGGTGAGTACTTCCTGGCCATCCACTTCGACCTGATGGGCGTCGAAGGGGCATCGCTCTCCGACGTGGAGTGCGTACGCAGCCATGTGCACGCGCTGGGCCAGTGCCGGAAGGTGCTGCGGGAGGGCGGCTGGCGCACGCTCGTGGCGGACGACACCGCGGGGGCCGCCCGGGAGGTGGCGGAGCTGGGCGACGCCCGGCACGCGGCCCTCGCCCCGCCCTCGGCGGCCGGGCACTACGGCCTCACGGTGCTGCGGGCGGGTGTGGAGGACGATCCGGACAACACCACGCGGTTCGTGGTCCTCTCCCGCGAGGCGGTCTTCGCGCCGGTCACGGACGAGCCGACGATGACGAGCCTCTTCTTCGCCGTACGGAACATCCCCAGCGCCCTCTACAAGGCGCTCGGCGGCTTCGCCAGCAGCGGGGTGAACCTGACGAAGATCGAGAGCTACCAGATGGGCGCGGGCGTCAACCCCAGCTGCTTCTACGTCGAGGTCGAGGGCCACCCCGACCAGCCCCATGTCGCCCTCGCTCTCCAGGAGTTGGGCTTCTTCTCCACCGAGGTCCGGGTGCTGGGCGTCTATCCGGCGCACCCTCA
Source organism: Streptomyces sp. NPDC005423 (assembly GCF_040606415.1). Taxonomy (NCBI): domain Bacteria; kingdom Bacillati; phylum Actinomycetota; class Actinomycetes; order Kitasatosporales; family Streptomycetaceae; genus Streptomyces; species Streptomyces sp. NPDC005423. The sequence continues at coordinate 136,883 of NZ_JBEXET010000022.1, forward strand.
CCGTTCGCGCGAACGCGTCGGCTGAGCACGCCCCCGTCTCCCCTTCCCTCACGCGTTTCCGACTCTCCGGCGCCGGAGAGTCGGAAATACTGTCGAGTCGACGAGCACGACCGACGGTGACGACATGCGAGGAGAGACGTGGAAGAGCAGACGTTACGGGACGAGGCCAGTGCCGAAGTGCGGGCCCGCGTCCAGGACAGCTTCGACCGCCAGGGGCTCATGCGCCATCTGGGCGCCCGCATCACCCACATCGGCCCCGGCCGGGTCCACATCACGCTGCCCAGGCGGGCCGAGGTCACCCAGCAGCACGGCTACATCCACGCCGGCGCCACCAGCGCCATCGCCGACAGCGCGGGCGGCTACGCGGCCTTCACGCTCTTCCCCGAGGACTCCTCGGTGCTCACCGTGGAGTACAAGGTCAACCTGCTGGCGCCCGCCGGGGGCGACCACATCGAGGCGGTGGGAACCGTCCTGAAGTCCGGCCGGACGCTGACGGTCTGCCAGTTGCAGGTCTTCGCCGTGGAGGGCGGAGACAAGACGCTCGTCGCCACCGGACAGCAGACCCTCATCTGCCTGGCGTCGCGGCCCGACCGGTAGCGGGACGGGCGCCGGCCGGTCCCGGGCGGGAGCGGGCGGAACCGGTCAGGCACCCGCCGCCGGTTCGCGCCGCCCGCGGGACGGCCGACGGGACAGTTGGCGAAACGCCGAGTTGGGGCTGACCGGACGGCTGAACATCACGCTACGGGTCAGTGGGCTCTAGCCCGCCGCGCCGGTCGTCCGG